>JAQVZK010000016.1 GCA_028708195.1 Desulfovibrio sp. | reverse complement strand
TCGTGTGTTGCTATGGATGAGGCTTTATCAGGCAAAAAACCCACTTTTATAAAAATGGACCTTCAAGGGCATGAGGCATACGCACTCTACGGTGCAAAAAATATTATTGAAACATTTAATCCTGTTCTTGCGATTTCTGTATACCACTATGTTCATGACTTATGGGAACTACCCTTGCTGATGAAGCATTTCTACTCCCAGTACTCTTTTTTCTTACGCGCGTACAAACACGAAGAAGAGTATATCTGTTACGCCGTGCCCAATGACAGACTGAGTAATCGAAAAAATAAGGGGATGCCCTAGACAACTAAATTAAATTATCTTTAACCATACGTTTTAAAACACGTAATTGTTCTTTTAAGTCACAGTTGTTAAAACGCCATAACGCTTGCCTGTGACTGCAGCGCCTCAACAGCTCTTTTTGTCAGCTTCATTTTCAGGCATCTCCTGCTGGATTTTCCGGGCTACCACCGGGCTACCACGCGAAAAGAAAACAAGGGGTCGTTACTGCGAATTAATACGGCACTAACTAGCTGAAATTCAAGCGTAGTGCAACATGACGAAAATAAAACCGCACGACTGTTAGCACGGAAGAGTTGAATATTTTAACCGGCGGAGGCGCTGCCGCGCCCCTGCCACTGTCAAAAGCTTACTTACCTAGCCGCCTGATTTTGCGGCAATTCCCCCTTATTACGATTTTGTCCTGACAAGAAAGCGGCGCGCTTCCAAGCCCAACGTATCGAAGTACGTGAGCTTCAAAAGTGCGCCGCTGACGTCGTCGAGGCGAAAAAACAGAACGTCCCAAACCGGCCGCAAGCTTTGTCCAGAGAGCACAAGCCACGCAACCGCAGGCAGAAAACGCCTTTTACGCCCCCCCCCAGTGCGGCGAACCTTTGAGAATATACTTCCTCAAAGAGTTCGGCACGCTCATCAGGGTGCATAACGCCCAATCGCGTGCGCTTGCGCCGGAACAAGGGCGTCCGCACGCACCGCCCACGGCTTTTTCACTTTGAAATTGCCTAGCCCGCCGTCTTGGTTACCGTACCGTTGGGCTGAATCTGATAATGGTTGTGATCGTTGATACGATAGCGCTTTTCATGCCCTTCAACCTTCACCGAGCAGTTCCCGCCGGAAAAATGTTGGGAAGGAACCACCACCCGGCGGCCTGGATCAACCTGCATTTCGTACTGTGTGTTCGGGCATTTAACTTCAAAAAATTGATGTTCTTTTGTCTGGTTTTTTATAGAAGAATCCGCCATTGCGTCAGTGGTGGAACATAAAGCCAATAATGCCAGCGCGAGCAGCAATTGTTTCACAGGAGGCTCCTTATTTTATGATGATGGCAAGAGGTAAAACTTACAGTCCCATAAAGCAAGAGGCGTTCCAAAAATACTGATGCCGCTTTCATGGCATTGAAGCGTTGAAAAACCATTGAACAAACAATACGCGAGGCAAACCGAGCGACCACAGATATGGCACTACTGGCAAAAATTCGGCCACTTGGTGGGCACCTGCACGGTATCCATCAGATAATTGGGCATATTTGTCATAAGCGGCAACCTGACCACGGGCCTGCCGCAACTTCCACGCAGGGAAACCATCGCAGCGCCCCTTGGCGCTCTGCCGTCGCAAAGGTACTCTGCCCTGACACCAAATCTGCCCGCAATCTGCGCCATCCCCGCCCCAAACCTGCATCCGATCCGCACCACAGCCCTTGCTTGAAAAAACAACAGAACACGCCTGTTCAAACCTGCATAAATTATATTAAAACTATATAAATCACCACATAAATACCATATTTCTCTTTCATTTCACATGAACAACAGGATTTTTATTCCTGACTTCACACATCAAAATTTCAAATGGCTTCCAGTTCAGTTTTACATAAGATTTTAAGCCCCTTTTTACAGTTTTATTTTCCTTTTTATTTTAAATTGCATCCAAAAAATGAGATAATACTATCAAACAGTGTGCGCCATTGCTTAAAATTAATTGTGCAACAATATTTTATATCATTAAAAAGTGAAAAAAATCTTTATTATCTCAATATTTTTGAAAGAAAATAGAAATTTTTATCCCGATAATTTTTCTTTTTATAAGTATCGATATGTAATTTTTAGAAGAAAAAAAAATCACATATAATACTTTATTGTGAGCATACGCACATAGCTCTAATGCTTTTACTGACATGGCATTGACACAATAGAATCTGCAGTATAGCCATAAAAGAAAAAAATGATTTTTTGGCAATACCGGCTTTAATCTTGGTTTGGCAATGTGTTTGGCGGGAACATCAGCGGTGGTCTTCAGTTAAGTAACGGTCTTTTTATCCCAGGAGGCGTCCCAGCGTGACATCTCAAGAGTTGATTGACCTCATTTATATTATTGTGTTCTGCATGGGCGGCATTGGCTTTGCTGTCGGCCCCTTCATTCTTGTGTACTTTCTTCAGCCAAGATCCACCCGAAATACTGTTGGCAAAACGCTTCAGGTGGTGGAGTGCGGCATGCCCCCCATTGGCGACGCCTGGATCAAATTCAGTGCTGTCTACTATCTCTATGCACTCATGTTCGTGGCTTTTGCCGTTGATATTCTGTTTCTGATGCCTGTGGCGCTTGTCTACAACAGCCCCGGACCTGTGGGCGACCTGCAGGCATTTCTGGAAATACTCATTTTTGTGGGCATTCTGTCTCTGGTTATTGTCTACGCATGGAAAAAGGGAGTGTTCCAGTGGCAACGCAAGACGTACTCGGATCAATAGTCCAGTTTTCCAAGCTGGATCAACTGCTGAACCTGTGCCGGGCCAATTCGCTCTGGCCCATGACCTTTGGTCTGGCCTGCTGTGCCATAGAAATGATGGCTACCGGCGCATCGCGCTTTGACATGGCGCGCTTTGGTGCCGAAGTTTTTCGCCCCTCGCCGCGTCAAAGCGACGTGATGATAGTTTCTGGCACCATCAACATCAAAATCGCCCCCGCTGTGCAAACGCTCTATGATCAGATGCCCGAACCCAAGTGGGTTATCGCCATGGGCAACTGCGCCATTTCTGGCGGCCCCTTTGCGTACAAGGGGCAGTACAACATTGTTGAAGGTGTGGACAAGCTCTTTCCCGTGGACGTCTACGTTCCTGGCTGCCCTCCGCGTCCTGAAGCCCTCATAGAGGGCATCCTCAAGCTTGAAGAAAAGCTCACGGGCACGCGCCGCTGGCCGCGTGTGGACCCCATCCCCCTGTCCGGCGCAGCAGCGGCCAAGGCAAACGCGGTTGCCCACGCGCTCGCCGGGCAAGAGGTTCAGCCTGCGCCACATGCGCCTCATGGCAGTGACACCCCGGGCGAGCCGCCCTCACAGGCAACCCAGGCTACGGAGGTCAAGTCATGAACCAGCAAAGCACACCGCATGAATCGCTGTCCACAAGCCTTGCCGCCCTGGCGGGAGCTCAGGTGCGCCAAACGGACTACGCGGCCAAGGGCTATGATCTCGATGTAAGCCTGCCGCTCGAAGCCCTTGTCCCTGCCGTGAGTATTATGGACGCGGCCGAATATTTTCTTGATACCATCACCGGCGTTGACTGGCTTGGCGAGCAAGCCGCCCTGCGCAAGGAGGCCGAGGCAGCCGAAGCCAAACTGCGCGCCGAAGCGCAGGCACGCCAGGCGGAAGAAGCAGCCGCAAGGGCTTCAGGCAACGAAACCGCAGGCGCAGCCACAGAACCTGCGCCAGCGCCTGTTGCAGAGTCGTCCACAAAGCCTGCCGAAGATTCGGGCACAAAGCCTGCCCCGGCTGCTGACACGGCTGCTGTCATCGACACCGCCACGCAAGCCCCGGACGCCGCCCTCCTGCCCGAAGACGAGATTGAAGTGGTGTATGACTTCAACCGCTTCCAGTCACGCCACAGGGTAGTTTTACGAGTACGCACGCCGCGCTCCCAGCCGCAGGTTCCCACAATCCTGAATATATACCCCATAGCCCACTGGCTTGAACGCGAGGCCCATGACTTTTTCGGCATCGTCTTCACCGGGCATGCCTACCTTGTTCCCCTGCTGCTGCCCGAAGATGCGGATTTTCACCCTCTGCTCAAGGATTACGGCGCATGAACCTCTTACCACAATGCCCCATTGACGAATATTTCATACTGAACCTTGGGCCGCAGCACCCCGCGACCCACGGAGTGCTGCGTATCAAGCTGGTCATGGACGGCGAGTATGTTTTTGAGGCAGAGCCGGTGCTGGGCTACATCCACCGCATGCACGAAAAAATGGCCGAAAACCGCACCTGGACCCAGTTTTTCCCCAATACAGGGCGTATGGATTACCTGCACGCGCTGGCCTACAACCACGGCTATGCCTGTGTTGTGGAGCGCGCGGCCTCCATTGAGGTGCCTGAGCGCGCAGAATACATCCGCGTCATCACGGCAGAGCTGAACCGCATCTCCAGCCATCTGCTCTGGTTTGGGGCCTTTGTGCTGGACCTTGGGGGATTTTCTCCCCTGCTCTACGCCTTTGACGACCGCGAGCACATCCTTGACCTGCTGGAGTCCGTCACCGGCTCGCGCCTGACCTACTGCTACTTCCGCTTTGGGGGCGTTGCCAACGATATTGACGACGACTTTATCAGGGGCACACGCGCCTTCATCACGCGCATGCGCAGGCGCCTGCACAAATACCACGCCCTGGTCACCAAGAACATCATCATCAAGAAGCGGCTGAAGGATGTCGGCTTTGTTTCCGCAGAAATGTGCCGCAAGTACGGGGCCACCGGCCCGGTGGCCAGAGGTGCAGGGATAGATTACGACGTGCGCCGCCACGAGCCCTATTCCGTCTACGACCGCTTTGACTTTGAAGTGCCCGTCTACCCCGAGGCGGATTCTCTGGCCCGCTATATGGTGCGCATGGATGAGATCGAGCAGAGTTTGCGCATCATTGAGCAGGCTCTGGATCAACTGCCCGGCGGCCCAATCATGGCGGCCAAGGTTCCCAAAACGCTCAAGCCGCCCAAGGGCGATTACTATTTTTCGGTGGAAACAGCGCGGGGCCTTCTTGGCATGCGTGCTGTCAGCGATGGCACCAACACCCCCTGGCGGCTCAAGCTGCGCACCCCCTGCTTTGCCAACCTGCTGGTTTTTGGTGAGGCCAGCCGGGGCATGCTGCTGCCTGATGCCCTTGCCATGCTTGGCAGTTTGGATCTGGTTATTCCCGACATCGACAGGTGAGGCCACTATGCTGCTTGACCCCGAAGTACTGCGTCTTATTGCCTATCTCGTGGGATTTTTCGCCTTTGTGGGCCTTAACGCCGCCTATCTGGTCTGGCTTGAACGCAAAGAGGCCGGGCATATCCAGCGGCGCATAGGCCCCAAGGAGGTCGGCCCCTTTGGTCTTTTGCAGCCCTTGGCCGACGCGCTCAAACTCATGAGCAAGCAGGTTTTTATCCCTCAGGGGGCTGACCGGGTGCTGTACCTTGTGGGCCCTGTGCTGGTCATGACCCCCGCCTTCATGAGCTTTGTCACCATTCCCTATGCAGAAAACCTTGGCGCGCGCAATCTGAACCTCGGCCTTTTGGCCATATTTGCCTTTGCCTCCATTAACGTGCTGGGCCTGCTGCTGGGCGCCTGGGGTTCGCGCAATAAATACGCCATCATTTCCGCCGCCCGCGTGGTTTCGCAAAACGTGGCCTATGAAATCCCCATGCTGCTCGTGGTGGTGAGCATTGTGATGATCACCGGCTCAATGAACCTGCACGAGATCGTCATGACCCAGGCTGGCGGGTTCTGGAAATGGAATGTGCTCCGGCTCACGGCAAGCCCGCTTTTGCCCGTGGCCTTTATCATCTTCTTCATCTGTATGCTGGCCGAGACCAACCGCGCGCCCTTCGACATGGCAGAAGCCGAAAGCGAACTTATTGCCGGTGCCTTTACCGAATACGGCGGCATGGGCTTTGGCGTCTTTTTTATGGGCGAATACGCCAATATGGTTGTGGGCAGCAGCATTCTCACCATTCTTTTTCTGGGCGGCTGGGGTTGCCCCCTTGGGCTGTGGCCGGGGGTACACTGGTTTCTTATCAAGCTTTACGCCGTCATCTTCACGGTCATCTGGATACGCTGGACCTTCCCGCGCACCACATTTTACGGCCTGCTCAATCTTTCATGGAAGGTGCTCATACCTCTGGCCCTTGCAAACCTCATTCTTACGAGCGCCTTGCTCAAGGTACTGTAATCATGACTGCCTACTTCAAAGAGATTCTGGGCGGGGCCTGGAGCCTGGCGGTGGGGTTGTCCATCACCCTGCGCTATTTTTTCAAACCCGTGGTGACCAAGCAGTATCCTTACGAGGTTCTGCCCATGCCGCCACGCTACCGCGGGCATATTGACCTTGTGTATGACGAAAAAACCGGCTCCGACAAATGCATTGTCTGCGGTGCCTGCCAAAAAATCTGTCCTTCTGGCTGCATTGCCCTTACGGGCGAAAAGCCCGAAGGCGCCAAACAAAAAAAGCTCACCACCTATGAGCTGGATTTCACCAAGTGCAGCCTTTGCGGGCTGTGCGTCGAAACCTGCCCCACAAACGCCCTGGATTTTTCCAAGGACTATAATCTGGCGGGTTTTGATGAAAACGAATACCGCTTCGATCTTGTCAAAAGACTCAAGGAGCGTCCGTAATGCCCACATCCGATGCTTTGCAGACCATTGCCGGGATCATCTTTCTGGTTTTTGTGGCAGCGACCTTTTTTGGGGCTGCTGTGGCCGTGACCACACGTCGGCTCATACGCAGCGTGGCGGGGCTGGCCCTCTGCCTTCTGGGTGTGGCGGGCATTTATTATTACCTGTCCAGCCCCTTTTTGGCCTTCATGCAAATACTCATCTACATCGGTGCTGTCTGCGTAACCCTTGTTTTCGCCATCATGCTGGCCGAACGCTCGCACCGGGTGCAGGTGGCACAAAAGGGGCCGCTGGTTCTGGCGCTGGGCACGCTGGGCGGCAGTGTGTTTACGGCTACCCTGCTGGCCACAACGCTGACCGCCCGATGGAACGATGCGCCGCCAACCCAGGCCGACGGCTCGCTTGAGCGCATCGGGCAATCCCTGCTTTCCACCTACTCAATGAGTTTTGAACTCATTTCTGTGGTGCTGCTGGTGGCTATGGTTGGCGCTCTTGTGCTGGCGCGCGAAGGGAGGGACAGACAATGACCATCTTCAACCTGAGCCAGCACCTTGAGACATATCTGTTCATCGGTACGCTGCTGTTCTGCATTGGGCTTATGGGCATGATTTTCAGGCGCACCTTCATCGGCATGCTCATAGCCTCGGAGCTTATTCTTTGCGGCGTTTCAGTAAATTTTATGGCCTTTGGCCGGTTTGTCGCCCCTGACCAGACAACAGGGCAAATAGCCGCCCTCTTTGTCATGGCCATCGCAGCGGCTGAGGCCGTGGTGGCGCTTTCCATCATCATGGTCGTCTACCGCAACTACCGTACTGTTGAAACTGAGGCCCCCAAAGAACTCAAGGGGTAACGCCGAACGGGATTTTCAGTCCCGTACCACAATCCCGCGCTCCGCCGAACAGGAGAGGAACAAATGGAGATTGTCGCATCCGTAAAACCACTGGCAGCCGTGCTTTCTGCTCTGATTGGAGCGTGCATGGTCATGCTTTCACGACGGTACCCCAACATCCGCGAATCCTGGTCATTGGCAGCGGCAGTGGTCATGTTTGGCATTATCCTTCCTATGGTGCCGGATGTGGCCCCGCAGCCAGTGGGGCGCGGCCTTACGCTGCACCAGACGCTTTTTCCCATACTTCCGGGTTTGTCGCTGAGCTTTCGGGCCGACGCCTTTTCAATGGTTTTCGCCCTGGTGGGGTCGTTTTTGTGGGTTATCACCATTTTCTACTCGGCAGGCTACATGCGCAGCCTGAACGAGCACGCCCAGACGCGCTTTAACGCCTGTTTTGCCCTGACCCTCTTTGGGGCGATGGGTGTTGCCTTTGCAGACAATCTCTTTACCCTCTACCTGTTCTACGAGGTGGTGAGCATCTGCACCTATCCTCTGGTGGCCCACCATCAGGATGAAGAAAGCTATACCGGGGGCCGCAAGTACATCGTCTACCTGACCACCACGGCCAAGGGCCTTGTGCTGCCGGCCATGATACTCATCTACGTGCTTTCTGGCACCCTGGACTTCACCCACAACAGCCATTTGAGCGTTCTTTCGCCAGAAATAAACTCGACACTCGTCACCATTCTTTACGTCTGCTGCCTGCTGGGCTTCGCCAAAAACGGCATCATGCCCTTTCACAACTGGCTGCCAGGGGCGATGGTTGCCCCTACCCCGGTTTCTGCCCTGCTGCACGCCGTGGCGGTGGTCACGGTGGGCGTGTTCTGCACAACGCGGGTCATGCTCTATATCTTTGGCACCGACCTCATGACGCGGCTCAACCTGGGCGTGCCCACGGCCTACTTTGTTTCCTTCACCATCCTCGTGGCCTCCATCATTGCCCTGAGCAAGGACAACCTCAAGGCACGGCTGGCCTACTCTACCGTGAGCCAGCTTTCCTACATCATTCTGGGCGTGGCCCTGCTGACAGTGGACGGCATTCAGGGCGGCGTGGTGCACATGGCCAACCACGCCTTTGCCAAGATTACGCTGTTTTTCTGTGCCGGAGCCGTTTATATGGCCACGCACAAAAAGTGCATTTCCGAAATGAGCGGCCTTGGCCGCACCATGCCCATAACCTTCGCAGCTTTTGGGGTGGCTTCGCTTTCAATGATCGGCGCTCCCCCGGTGGCAGGTTTTGTCACCAAGTGGAAATTGCTGACCGGGGCTATGGAAATGCCCACTCACGCCACAGGCATTCTGATAGTGCTTCTGGCAAGCACCCTGCTGAACGTGGCCTACTTCGCGCCCGTGACCTTCAAAGCCTTTTTCGGCAAGCGCCCCGAGGGCGAAGCTGAAACCGGAATGCGCGAAGCCCCGCTGGCAATGGTTATTCCCATCCTTATCGCAGCGGCTGTTTCCGTTATCTTGGGCATCTACCCCGACATCATCATGGTTTTCGTGAAGGCGGTGACAGGATGATCGTAAAATGCATTGACTTCATTCGCGCAAGGCTTGCCACCACTATCAAGATATGCCTTGCCCTGCTGGTGCTGCTGGTACTGTGGGACGCCCTGCTGGTGGACAAGGAGCACGCGCACACGCTTGTGGAGCGCATACCCGGATTCTGGGCTGTGTTCGGCTTTCTGGCCTGCGTGATTATCATCATCGTTTCCAAATGGTTCGGCCATCTGGGCATCATGACCCGCGAGGATTATTATGATGACTGATACCTGGATTCACCCCTCGGCAATCCTGCTGGCCGGAGCCGTCATCCTGCCCTGTCTGCCCAAAGCGTGGCGCAAGGTCTTCATGGTTATGGTACCCCTGCTGGCCTTTGCCGATGTGCTGAGCATGCAGGGCCATAACGGCGTGTTCGGTGTCATGAGCTTTATGGACACCACAATGATTTTCGGCAGGGTGGACGCCCTGAGCATGGTCTTTGCCTACATCATGTCCCTCATGTGCATTATTGGCACGGTTTATGGGCTGCATGTGGAAAACCCGGTGGAGCAGTCCGCCGCCTGGGTTTACGTGGCGGGTTCGCTGGGGGTCATCTTTTGCGGTGACTACCTCACACTCTTTCTCTTTTGGGAGCTGATGGCCTTTTCGTCGGTATTTCTGGTCTGGTTTCGCGGACGCAAGGAGTCTCTGGCAACGGGCTACAGATATTTGCTGGTGCACACGGCGGGCGGCCTCATGCTTCTGGCGGGCATTGTGCTGCGCTTCAAGGCCACTGGCGGCGACCTGTCCTTTGGGCCCATTGGCGTTGATACGCCGCAGCTTTATACATGGCTCATCCTAGCCGGATTTTTGCTCAATGCCGCAGTGCCGCCGCTGCACGCATGGCTGCCCGACGCCTATGCCGAAGCCACAGTGGCCGGGGCGGTGTTCATGTGCGCCTTTACTACCAAAACAGCCGTGTACGCCCTGGCGCGAAGCTTTGCGGGGATGGAAATTCTGGTGCCGCTGGGGGTCATCATGGCGCTCTACGGCGTGGTCTACGCTGTGCTTGAAAACGACGCCCGGCGGCTGCTGGCCTACCACATCATCAGTCAGGTGGGCTATATGGTGGCCGGGGTGGGCATAGGCACGCAGCTGGCCATCAACGGCGCGTGCGCCCACGCCTTCGCCCATATTCTCTACAAGGGCCTGCTCTTTATGGGCTGCGGCGCTGTGCTGCAAATGACCGGCACAAGCAAGTTCACAGAGCTTGGCGGGTTGTATAAAAAAATGCCCAAAACCCTGCTCTTTACCCTTATTGGCGGCCTTTCCATCTCTGCCTTTCCGCTGTTCAGCGGTTTTGTGAGCAAAGCAATGATCGTGGCCGCCGGGTACGAGGTAGAAAATTACTGGGCAGCTTTTTTGCTGACCCTGGCCTCGGCGGGCACGTTTTTGCACACCGGGCTCAAGGTTCCCTACTTTATCTGGTTTGGCAAAAACCGCTGCTCAAAAAAGACCTGGCAGCGCGCGCAAGATCCGCCAAAGAACATGCAGTGGGCCATGTTCATAGCCGCCGCCCTGTGTATTTTTGTGGGCTGCTACACCCCCTATCTCTACGACATGCTGCCCTACCCGCAGGTTGCGGCCGGGTACCACCCCTACTCAGCCTATCACATAGCTGAAACCCTTCAGATATTACTGTTTACGGCCCTGGGTTTCTTTATCCTGCTCAAAAAGCTTGCGCCAGAACCCACCATCAGCCTGGATCTGGACTGGTTTTACCGCAAGGGCGGCCGCCTTTTTTACTGGTTTGCGCGCAAGCCCGTGCAAACGGCCGACACAGCCGTGGGCGAAGCCTGGGACCGTGAGGGCATTGTGCCGCTTATGCGTACGGCCCGCTTCTGGTCGTGGTTTGACTGGCACGTCATTGATACTGTGGTTGACGGCACGGCCCGCAGCGTACGTGCGCTTGGCGGCAAAATGCGGCTTCTGCAGCGCGGCAGGCTACAGATCAGCATCACCTACACGGCCGTGCTGATGGCCCTTGCACTCGCGTTTCTGGCCTTGACCTGAGCCCACCAGAGGAGATGGCAACCATGCAATTTCTGAGCATGAATACTTCGGGTTTTCCCATTCTTTCGGTGCTGATCTTTCTGCCATTGGCAGGGGCCGCCATTATGCCCCTGCTGGGCAGCGAGAAACAGGCGCGGGTCTGGACGTTACTGATAACCCTGATCAACGGGGTTTTGTCCCTGCCGTTATTTTTCGATTTTTCACTGCATTCGGTGCAGTACCAGTTTGCCGAGCATTACTCGTGGATAGCGTCATTCAACATCAACTACACCCTTGGGGTGGACGGCATATCCCTGCTGCTGGTGCTCATGACCACGCTCATCATGCCCTTGTGCGTTCTGGGCTCGTGGAAGTACATCCAGAACCGCGTCAAGGAATTCATGATCTGCCTGCTGGTTATGGAGGCATCCATGCTGGGCGTGTTCATGGCCCTTGACCTCGTGCTTTTTTACATTTTTTGGGAGGCCATGCTCATCCCGATGTTTCTGCTCATCGCTGTATGGGGTGGGCCGCGCAAGACTTACGCCTCCATCAAGTTTTTTCTCTACACCTTGGCGGGTTCGGTTTTTCTGCTGGTGGCCATTGTGGCCCTGTACGTGCACGAAGGCACCTTCAGTATTCCCGCCCTTATGGGGCAGGAGTACACCGCCAACTTCCAGCTGTTGATTTTTCTGGCCTTCTTTCTGGCTTTTGCCATCAAGGTGCCCATGTTCCCCTTTCACACATGGCTGCCCGCAGCCCATGTGGAAGCGCCCACGGCGGGCTCGGTTCTTCTGGCATCGGTCTTGCTCAAAATGGGCACCTACGGCTTTATGCGCTTTTGCCTGCCCATTACCCCCGACGCCACGGTAAGCCTGATGCCAGCCCTACAGTGGCTTTCCATCGCGGGCATTCTTTACGGCGGGTTTACCGCTTTGGCCCAGCAAGACATGAAAAAGCTCATCGCCTATTCCAGCGTGGGGCATATGGGCTTTGTGACGCTGGGCATATTTGCCCTGGATCAGCGCGGGCTTGAGGGCGCGGTGCTGCAGATGGTCAACCACGGCATCACCACGGGCGCGCTGTTTTTGTGTGTGGGCATGCTTTATGAGCGCAACCACAGCCGTGAACTTTCTGCTGCGGCGGGGCTTGGCAAGTTCATGCCCATCTATGTGACGTACCTGACCATTTTCTCCCTGTCGTCACTGGCCTTTCCGGGCACCAACAGCTTTGTGGGCGAATTTATGATTCTGGCCGGGGCATTTTTCAACAACAAGATCGTTGCTGCCTGCGCCATACCCGGTGCGGTGCTTGCCGCAGCCTACATGCTGCGCATGCTGCAAAGGGTTGTTTGGGGCGGCACCCAGAACCCCGATCAATCCAAACTTTGGGATTTGGGCTGGCGCGAAACCGTCACCCTGGCCCCTCTGGTGGTCTTTGTTTTCTGGATTGGCCTGGCTCCCGAGCCTTTTCTGCGCGTCATGCGCCCGAGCCTCAACCATCTTCTGGTGCAGACGGGCTACCATGCCCCGCAAACGCAGGCTCTGGCAGAATTTTTTGCCCGCTGACACGAAACTTCGAGACAAGGCGTACGCATGAACATACACCTTTTTCTTCCTGAACTGGCTCTTCTGGCAGGCTGTCTTCTGGCTTTCTGCATGACCATTGCCAAGGCTGAAAAAAACGCCATGCGCGTTGTGATACTCGGTGCCGCCCTGGCTTACACCCTGGCCGCCATATGGGCCTTGCCGTTCAAGGGCAGCCTTTTTTACAACGCATACCGTGTGGATCTTTTTTCGCAGATGGTCAAATGCGTCTTGGGGGCGGGGTTCTGCCTCATGCTGCTCTTTGGTGGGGAAATCAAGGGGATTGATGGCGATGTGAAGGCCGAATACTACTTCTTTCTGCTGACGGCCCTGCTTGGGCTGACACTGCTTGTGAGCAGCGTCGAGCTTATTACCCTGTTTATCGCTCTTGAGCTGTCGTCGTACTCCCTCTATCTTCTGGTACCCATGCGCTCTGCCTCTGACGGGCAGACGTGGCATGTGGAGGCCGCCGTTAAATATCTGTTCTTCGGCGTTGCCAGTTCGGGCATCATGCTCTTCGGCATAAGCTGGATATTCGGCCTCACGGGCACCACCTATCTGTCCGACATTCTGCCGGTACTGCACACGGTTTCGTCGCGCCCTGTGGGCGTTATGGCGCTGGTTATGCTGCTTTGCGGCATGTTTTTCAAACTTGCGGTGTTTCCCTTTCACTTCTGGACACCCGATGTGTACCAGGGGGCGTCCAACGAAACCACGGCCTTTATATCCGCCCTGCCCAAGGTGGCGGCGGTGGCTGTTCTGGCGCGGTTCTGCGCGCTGGCGGCTCCAGATTCCGTAGCCCTGCCCACAGTGCTTACCGTACTTTCAGTGTGCTCAATGTTTTATGGCAACCTGACGGCCCTTGTGCAAAAGGACGTCAAGCGCATGCTCGGCTTTTCGGGCATTGCGCACGCGGGCTACATCATGCTTGGCATGGTCACCCTTAAAACATGGGGATTCGCCACCGCCCTGTACTACGGCATCGGCTACCTCTTCATGATGCTGACGGCGTTTCTTGTGCTGTACACGGTGGCCCCGGGCGGGGCCAACGTAACCGTAAAAAATCTCAACGGCCTTTCCCGGCGGTCACCCCTGCTGGCCTTTGTCATGGCCGTGAGCATGTTTGCTCTGGCGGGTATTCCCCCCTTTGCGGGCTTTATGGGCAAGTTCATGCTGCTCACAAGCGCGTACAAGTCAGGGTATGTGCTATTGGTCATCATTGCGGCCATCAATACCGCCATCGGCATCTACTACTACCTGCAGGTGGTGCGCGCCGTGTACGCCGAAGACAGTGCCAACCCGGAAGATGCGCCCCTGACAACAGAAGCCGGAACCCGCATCGCGGGCATATGCCTTGTGGGCATAACCCTGGCGCTTGGCATCATGCCCGAAACCGTGGTGAGCATGGCGTTCAGAGCCATGCAGGCCGCATGGTGAGGTCGTATCATGAGGCCGCGTGGCAGACTGAAACCGGTTCACGCCCATCATTTCGACAATCCAACTGAAGCACATTCGTAAACGCCAAAAAAGAGCCGGGGCAGCCCGGATCTTTTTTGGTGATATGTCGCCAGCTATCAACCGTGCTTCAACCTCGCCCGATCATTGCCGCAGCTTCTCCATGGCGGTTCGCAGTTCTTGCGCCATTTGGGAAAGGTCCTGCAATGCGGCGGATGACTGGATGATGCCCTCAGAAGTTTCACCGACAATGCGGTTGATTTCTTCAAATGTCTGGCTGATTTCTTCTGACGTGGCGCTTTGCGCCTCCGCAGCGGCAGCGATGGAACTGACCACGGAGGAGTTGGCCGACGCCAGCAACACTATTTCATCCAGGGCCGCGCCGGAGGCGTTGGCAAGC
>JAQVZK010000284.1:899-3472 GCA_028708195.1 Desulfovibrio sp. | reverse complement strand
GGGCAGGGCGCGGCCCTGATGGCCAAGCTCACCTGTCTTGCCGGCATTAAGGATAAAAAACAGGTGGTCATGACGCAGACCTACGGCATTGAGCAGCGTGGCGGGGATTCTACTGGCTATGTCATCATTTCCAATGAGCCCATTGGCAATCCCATTGTGGAAGCAGATGCCGACATTGCAGTGGCCATGAGCGAGAGCATCTATCAGTCAGCTCTGGAATCCGTCAGAGAAGGCGGCACCCTGTTTGTAAACAGCTCCCTTGTCAAGAAGCAGCTTATCCGCGCGGAAGTGAAGCAGGTTCCTCTGCCTGTTTCTGAGATGGCGCAGAAAATGGGTAATGTGCGCGTAGCCAACATCATCATGCTGGGGGCGGTTGTGGCTAACTCCGGCATGTTGAGCGCCGATGCCGTTAACGCCGCCTTGACGGACCTCCTGGGCAAGAAAAAGGCAGCCCTGTTGGAGATAAATCTGCAGGCCCTGAATGCGGGCATGACGGCAGTGGAGAAGGAGGCGTGCAAATGAGCAAGAAAACGAAACTGCACCTGATTGAAGGCGCCCGCTGCAAATCCTGCGGCCTGTGCGTTACCGCCTGTCCCAAGCAAACTCTTGGCATAGGCTCCGGCCTCAACCAGCAGGGTTATGCCTTTGTGGTTCAGGTTGCGCCTGAAAAGTGTATAAAGTGCAATATTTGCCGTATTGTCTGCCCTGATGTCGCCATCGGCGTCATCGAGGCGAACCAGTAGCACATCCGAGGTATCTGTTTATGTCAGACCTGACTCCTCTTTTTCGGCCCAAGAGCGTAGCCCTTATCGGGGCCTCGTCAGACACCAGAAAGTACGGTTATTGGACGGCGAAAAGCCTTATCGACAACGGGTTCACAGGCAAGTTGTATCTCATCTCCAGAACGGCGGCGGACGATATTCTCGGCCACAAGCCTTGTGCCAGCATCTCCGATATTCCTGATCCGGTGGATCTGGCCATCGTGGGCATAGCCCCCAAGCATATTCTGCCCGTGCTTCAGGAATGCGCGGATAAGGGCGTAAAGGCTGTCATAGTCGTGGCCACGGGCTTCGGTGAAACCGGGCCCGAGGGGAAGGCGCTGGAACAGCAGATGCTCGACATCGCCGCCAAAAGCGGCATGCGCATCATGGGCCCCAACTGCATGGGCCTGTTCAGCGCCCCTGTTAGCCTCAATGCCAGCATCATTGATCTGGACAAGGGGCACATGGGGCTTGTGCTGCAAAGCGGCAATTTCGGCATCGACATTAACTTCAACGCCAAATCCCGCGATCTCGGCTATAGCGGATGGGCCACCATTGGCAACCAGATCGACCTGCGCTTCGCGGATTTTGTGGAATATCTGGGGCAGGACGAAGCCACGCGCGTTGTGCTCATGTATATGGAAGGGTTGCGCGTCTCGTCTGTGGACGATGGGCGGAGTTTTGTAGAAAAGGCCCGTCAGACGGCCCTAAAAAAGCCTGTGGCCGCCATCAAGATCGGACGTAGCGAGGCAGGGGCCAGAGCCGCCGCCTCGCATACGGGTTCCCTGGCTGGCAGCGAGAAAATCTTTGACGCCGCCCTGAATCAGGCAGGCATCATCAGGTTGAACACCCCCAATGAACTGCTTGATGTGGGTGAAGCTTTTTCGCGCTGCAAGACACCCAAAGGCAACCGCATAGCCATTCTTACCGACGGCGGCGGCCACGGCGTCATGGCCACGGATACCGCAGAACAGTTTGGTCTTGACGCCTTTGTGCTTTCCGAGGCGACTCAGAACAAGTTGCGTGCCATTCTCAAACCCCATTGCCCCATCAAAAACCCTGTGGACCTTGCGGGCACGCCTGAAAGCGACATGTGGGTTTTCGACCGCTGCACCGAAGTGCTGCTGGAAGATCCCGAAGTGGACGGACTGGTTATTGTGGGGCTTTACGGTGGCTACTGTGATTTGTCGGAAGAATTTCGCCAGTTGGAACTGGATGTGGCCAAAAGCCTGGCCCAGCGCGCGGTAAAATCCGACAAACCTGTGGTCATGCACTCCATCTACCAGGCACAGCGCCCCGAAAGTCTGACTTACCTTATGAAGCACGGATTCCCTGTCTATGCTTCGATTGATGCGGCCATGCGGGCCATGGGCGCGCTTGTGGGCTTTAGCGCCCGGCAGAAAAAAATACGCGAAGAACTGGCAGCAGCGCCCCCGCGGCTGCCTGAAGACCGTCATGCGGCCGTAAAGGCCATTTTCGACAAGGCACGCATGCAGCACAGGATAAACCTTGTTGAAACCGAAGCTCGCGAAGTGCTGCGCGCCTACGGCTTTGACCTGCCGCCCCATCTGCTGGCAGCCAATGCGGATGAGGCGGCCTGCATGTTCACCCGGCTCGGCGTGAGCAAGGTTGTTATGAAAATAGTCTCGCCCGACATTCTGCACAAAACCGACGCTGGCGGGGTCATCCTGCATGTGGATTCCGAAGACGCGGCCCGCAAGGCATATGAACAACTTGTGGCCAATGCGCTCAAGTATAACGGCTGCGCTGATATCTTCGGCGTCATGCTCACGCCCATGCTCCCGGCGGGCG
>JAQVZK010000284.1:0-889 GCA_028708195.1 Desulfovibrio sp. | reverse complement strand
GCAGCTATGACACGACCTTTGGCCCCACGGTAATGTTCGGCCTCGGCGGCATATTCGTGGAAGTGCTGAAGGACGTTTCCTTCCGCGTAGCTCCGGTAAACGCCCCGGAAGCGAAAAGAATGGTTGAAGAAATAAAGGGGTTCCCTCTCCTTAGCGGCGTTCGCGGCAAAAGGGGCGCCGATATTCCCGCCCTGGTGGACGCAGTGAGCAAACTTTCGCATATGGTCGCGGAACTGCAGGACGTGGCAGAGGTGGATATGAACCCTGTTTTTGCGACTGAAAACGGCATTGCCGTGGTTGACGCCAGAATAGTGCTGCATCCCCAGAACGCAAAATAGCGGATAGGCAAAGAACGGCAAAGATTACAGCCTTAGCAAAGGAAAAATGGTATGGAATTCGTGAACGACAAAAAAGGGCTTGTGCCTTGTGGGCCTTATTCCCACGCGGTCAGAAGCGGCAACATGCTGTACGTGTCCGGCCAGATCCCCTTTGACCCCATTTCCGGGGCTCTTGTGGGGGCCAATATTGAGGAACAGACGGCACAGACCATGAAAAACCTTGTTTCACTTTTAGACACGGTGGATATTGGCTTGAAAAACGTTGTTAAAATAACAGCCTATCTTGCCGATTGGGATGATTTTTCCAGCTTTAACAACGTCTATGCGAAGTATATGGGCGACCACAAACCGGCTCGCGCCACAGTGGAAGTCAGTCGCATCGCTGGTGGAGCCCTGCTGGAGCTGGACGCCATCGTCGAGTTTTCATGACCTTTGGGGCGGCGGCCTTGTTTCAGGGGCTGATGCGACTCTCTGGCCTGGAAGTGCTGCCGCCGCCCCAATATTGCCAATATTTATAACAAATAATGTATAGCAACATGATTATCTCATGT
>JAQVZK010000283.1 GCA_028708195.1 Desulfovibrio sp. | reverse complement strand
GGCGCTGCCGCCTTGCGCGGCGCGGAGCCCGTGCCCAAAGAGCGGGCAGCGGCAACAATACGGTCCACATCAAGGGGCTCAAGCCAATAGTCTTGCGCGCCAAGGCCCATGAGGCGCTCGGCTTCGTCGGCCGTGCCCCTGTCTGTAATGACGATAACCGGGGGAAAATTGGGGTCTTCGGCCCCCACAGCCAGGAGGTCTTCTACCCGAAAGCCGGGCAAAGAAGGACGCGCGAAAATAATCCCAGGTCCTGACTTGCGGATAAAGACTGAAGCTCCTTTAAGATTTTCAGCAATACCAAGTTCATACCCGGCATCACGCAAGGCAGGAAAGACCATAGTCACGGCCTGGGCGGGGGTGAGAAATAGCAGACGGCGCGTCAACATGAATTTTTCTTACCGTGTCGCGCGATACAATGCAACCAACTGATGCCAAAAGACATTAAAACTGCACAGGATTGCACTACGGTACAACCAACACAAGCACGCGGGCAACTCTGCGCCGCCCTTTTTACGCAGTGAGCCGTGCGCGCCTGTCCCACAGGTTTTGCAGCAAATGGCCTCGCAACACTGCTGACAATGTCCAAAGCCTGCCGTATACAGAAAGGCATGTCCAACATCCCATTATTACAAATTCTGGAACAAGTGGCCGCTGGTGGATTGAAGCCCGAAGCAGCTCTGGGCCTTATGGGCACGCAAACCGTGTGCGATGCACTGCATGGCTTAACCCTTGACCCGCAGCGTGCCTTGCGCACCGGCCTTGCCGAGGTTGTTCTGGCCCAGGGCAAGAGCGACAACGCCCTTGTGGCTGCCGTTGAAGGCCTGGCACGGCACGGAGCGGTGCTGGTCAGCCGCGTTTCGCCCGCGCAGGCGGCCCTGCTTGAAGAGCGTTTTTCCGAGGGCCGCTTCTGGCCAGAAGCCCGTATATTTTCTCTGGGCGGCTCGGCGGACTTTGCCCGGGCCATGCAGGCTCCCTGGCAGACTGCCGGTGAAATACTGGTGGTCACCGCAGGTGCCGCCGATATTTCCGTTGCTCTTGAGGCATACTGTTCTCTCGCTTTCTGGGGCAAGCCGTGCGGGCTGATAACAGATGTGGGCGTGGCTGGCCTTCACAGGCTCACCCCGCACGTAGAAGCCCTGCGCAAAGCCCGTATCATCATAGCTGTGGCCGGAATGGAAGGGGCCTTGCCGGGAGTGCTGGCAGGGCTTGTTTTCTGCCCGGTGCTGGCAGTGCCAACATCAGTGGGCTATGGCGTAGGCACTGGGGGTTTTGCTGCGCTTTCCACCATGCTCAGCACCTGTGTGCCCGGCGTGGCCACCCTCAACATAGACAATGGCTTTGGCGCTGCGGCCTTTGCCGCCAAGCTGCTGAACAGGGATTAACCCCAGGTAAAAACCTGTTTCTTACCCAGGCAAAAGCACGGCCCCTGTTGCAGCCGACGGCTTTAGCGCAGGTTCAACCGGCCAAAATACAGGTGAGATATAGGTGGATCAGGCCCATCCGCTGGTGACGGCCCCAAGCCCCAGAATATTGGCGGCAGCCATTCTGAACTGCATCTGCATGAAAGACTGGGCGCTTTCTTGCGATAACAGCTGATCCGCGGCAGCGGTGCCGTCGCCCATGACAGAGGGCGGGTAGGAAATAATATCCGTTGTATCGGGCGGGGTGTTCTGCACCACCACAGTCAGACCAGACATGGGTGCGAAGTATAACATGGCAGCCCTCCTTGCGGGGGCGACGTACCTATTTGCGCCGACCCTTCTGGGCGGGTTTCTTTTTTTCTTTTTCCACGGGCTGTTCGGGGGCGGCAACCGGTGCATCCGGCACCAGGCTGTCAGCCTCATATTCGGAAAGGCTTTTCTCGCCCTTGAGATACGCTATCTCAAGAGCCATTATTTTTTCAAACTCTGGCATGGCCTTTTGGGATACCGGCTCACCACGCGGGTTGATGGCCTTGGTGGGGTCAATGAACTTGCCGTTCTGACGGAGCCGGAAGTCCAGATGGGGCCCCGTTGACAGACCAGTGCTGCCCACAAATCCTATGACCTGCCCCTGCCGCACACGCTGGCCCTTGCTTATACCCCGCGCATAGCCTGAAAGGTGGGCATACATTGATTCCAGCCCGGCAACATGCTTGACGATGATCTGGTTTCCGTAGCCGCCAGACCATCCGCGCTGGGTGATCAGGCCATCACCCACAGCCTTTACGGGGGTGCCTGTGGGCGCTGCGTAGTCCACGCCGTGGTGGGCCCGTCTATAATTCAATATGGGGTGCAAACGGCTGTTTGTAAAGCGCGAGCTTATGCGTGTGAAGGCAAGAGGAGCCTGCAACAGGGTTTTACGCAGGTTTTCGCCTTTGCGGTTATAATATTCGGCCCTCTGGTTGCCGTAACGAAACAGGTACGCTTCGTAGGTTTTTCCCTTATTGGTGAAATGGGCGGCCAGAATACGGCCATACCCCTTGTATTCACTGTCGCGGTAGCGTTTTTCAACCAGAACGGAAAAAGAGTCGCCTGCCTGAAGATCGCGGATAAAGTTCACTTCAGAACCGAAAAGGGCAGCCAGCTTGAGCGCCATTTGCGGGTTTTCACCAATATCGGCAACCGCCTGAAAAAGGTTGTCGTTAATTGTGCCTTCAATTGACGACAGCAGAACAACGTATTCAATGGGCTCTACCCGTGCGGCGGGGCTTTCTGTACCCTCCACCACAAGACGGCGGCGACTGTCTATTTCATATTCAAAGCGTTTTACCTGCCCGGTTTCCTTGTCTGTCACGATGACGTAGGGCTGGCCTTCACGAAATGACCGCATGGAAAAAACCTGGCGCGCGGCACTGACGTACTGGTGTACCCCTTGCCCGCCGGCGTTTTCCAAAACTTTACTGACAGTATCACCCTTTTCAAAAGTGCCCTTGATAACAGCTTCGCCGGGGGCGGCACCCTCGTCGGCAGCGTCGGCAGCGGCGTCGGCCTTGGCAGCGTCAGCAGCGGTGGCATCTACTGCGGCGGTGGCGGCAGCGGCAGCGACATCAATCTTGACGGCAGCATCGGAGGGCTGCAGGGGAGTGTCACCTGTTGCGGGCTTGTCTGTAGCCTGGGTTGCTGGCTGGCTGGCTATATGATCTGTAGGCTGGCCTGCGGCCTTATCTGCGGCACCCTCGTTGGCAGAGTCTGCGGCAGCGTCTGCCGAGGCAATAGCTGGTTTTTCAGAAGAGTGGGGATCGGAGGGTGCAGTATTTGCGGCAGCGAGGCCGTCAGCTTCAGCAGATGAGGATTGAGACTTGTCAGTGCTGGCAATATCTGCACCGGCATTGTCTTTAGAGCTGCCTGACCCTCGCGCAGTGATCTGTTGTTGTTCGGGACTGTTGCCGGAGAGTGTGTCTAAAACTCCGGTCTGGCGCGCCAGAAAAAATCCCAGCACCGCCACAATAACGACCCCTGCCAACCATAGTCTTTTCATCGTGAACCCCATCTGAAGCTT
>JAQVZK010000015.1 GCA_028708195.1 Desulfovibrio sp. | reverse complement strand
GGGGCAAGGTGCTGCCCATACTCAACCTTGCCACATGGCTTGGTAAAACAATGACCGAAGAAGCCAACGCCAAGGTCATTGTTACGGAGTTCAGCGGGGTGCAGGCGGCATTTCTGGTGTCATCCGTCACGAGCATCCACCGCATGACCTGGGACCGCATTGAACCGCCGAACCAGTACGTGCAGACATATTCGCGCGACAGCATCACCGGCGTGCTGCGCATTCAGAACAGGGTGCTCTTTATTCTGGATATGGAAAAAATTCTTGCCAGTCTTGACAGCACGTTGGACATGTCGCAGATCACGGTGGACACCTCACCCGTCGAGGGCGCGGCCCAGTTTCACCTGCTTGTGGCTGACGACTCAAACTCTCTGCGGCACATCATCAAGTCTTCGCTGCAAAAGTCCGGCTTTCAGGTCACGGCGGTGGCCAGCGGGCGCGAAGCGTGGGAGTTTCTGCAAAAAACCCGCGATCAGGCGCAGAGCGAAGGCAAGGAACTTACCGACATTGTGCACCTTGTTATCTCTGACATTGAAATGCCCGAGATGGACGGCCACATGCTTACGTCAAATATTCGCGAAGCTTCCGGCATGAGCAGCCTGCCTGTCATTCTTTTCTCCTCGCTCATCACCGAGGCCCTGTACGCCAAAGGCGTCAAGGTGGGGGCCGACAAGCAGGTCTCAAAACCCGACCTGCCAAGCCTGAGCAAGATCATTCGCGAGCTTATTGCCGAAAAACTGCGCAAGTAGCCGCCACGAGCGACCGCATACCTGTGGGCACGGCCGGGGCCTGGCGCAAAAGCGCATGGGCTCTTGGTGTATGGCTTTCACAGCCCCCGCCCCCCGTGCTGTGCGCGTTCTGGCCCCAAAGAAAACACCCCCCCCGTCCATACTTTTACCCCGCCGGAATTGACTAAAATTATCTTACATCCAAGTAACTTATTTGCTGTTTATCCAAGCCTTGCCAGACGTGTTCCTCTGCTATAGTGTCCGCTTTGCTTAGCGGAGGCTTCAATGGATATGCAAAAAATTTCCCCGACCAATGTGGTCAGATCTCTTGGCCTTGTGTTCGGTGACATCGGCACAAGCCCCATCTACACCCTGGCCGTGATATTTCTCATGACGGAAAGAACGGAAGCCAATTTCATCGGCATTCTTTCGTTGATCATCTGGACTTTGATGCTGCTCGTAACCGTCGAGTACGCCTGGCTGGCCATGAGCCTGAGCAAGGGGGGCGAGGGCGGCACCATTGTGCTGCTTTCCATCCTGCGGCCCATGTTGCGGTCGACCAAAAAAATTGGCGTGGCCTCGGTACTGGCCTTTATTGGCGTTTCGCTGCTGGTGGGCGACGGGGTTATCACGCCAGCCATCACCACGCTGTCGGCGGTGGAGGGGCTGGTGTTGCTGCCTGGTATGGAAAAGACACCGCAATGGGCGCTGGTGAGCCTTGCCCTCTTGGTGGCCGTCTTTCTTTTTGCCGTGCAAAAAAAGGGCAGCAGCAAGCTTTCTGCCCTGTTCGGCCCGGTCATGCTGGTATGGTTTGGGGCCTTGGCTTTTTCTGGTCTTGTGGCCATCAGCCAGGCTCCGGCGGTGCTCAAGGCCATCAACCCCTGGTACGGCATTGACTTCATGCAGCGCAACGGCCTGGCCGGATTTTTTGTGCTGTCCGAGGTGATTTTGTGCGCCACTGGCGGCGAAGCCTTGTATGCGGATATGGGGCATATGGGGCGCAAACCCATTCTGGCCGCCTGGGGGCTGGTTTTCACGGCGCTGCTCTTGTCATATATGGGGCAGACGGCCTTTCTCATTCACCACCCCGACAGCAATAATGTGCTGTTTGAAATGATCCACACGCAGGCAGGCTGGCTGTACGCGCCTTTTCTGGTGTTGAGTTTGCTGGCGACCATCATTGCGTCCCAGTCGCTTATCAGCGGGATATTTTCCATCATGTACCAGTGCATGGCAACGCACGTCATGCCGCTCTTCAAGGTGGACTACACCTCAAAAGAAATGCATTCGCAGATATACATAGCCTCGGTGAACTGGGCGCTTTTTGTGGCTGTGACCCTGGTTATCATTGGCTTTCAGGAGTCGCACAGGCTCGCGGCCGCCTATGGTCTGGCAGTCACCGGCACAATGACCATCACGGGTATTCTTATGGTCTGGATTTTCCACCTGAGAAAGCGCCCTTGGCTGTGCCTCATGGCTTTTTGCATATGTGTGCTGGACGTGATCTACCTTGTGGCCAACTTTTATAAGTTACCCCACGGGGGCTACTGGTCGCTGGTCATCGCCATGATTCCGCTTGCGGTCATCCTCATTTACACGCAGGGGCAAAAGGCCGTGTACCAGCGCATGCGGCCCATGAACAGGCAGGACTTCATCGAGGAGTTCACAAAACAGAGAAGAGAAGGCCACACCATCAAGGGCACGGCCATATTCTTTTTGCGCAGCCTGGACAGCGTGTCGCCGTATATCTGCAAGACCATGTTCGACAATGGCATTATTTATGAGAACAACGTCATGCTGAGCATCGCGCGCACCTACGAGCCCCTTGGGCTTGAATGCCATTTTGAGGACGAGTTTGTTGAAGGTATTCAGATGTTTACTGTCACTGCAGGCTATATGGAAGTTGTGGATGTGGACGCCATTCTTGGCAAGGCGGGCATCAAGTCACGTGCGATCTTCTACGGGGTGGAAGACATCCTGACGCGGTCGCCTTTGTGGAAGATATACGCCGTCATCAAGAAGCTGGCTCCCCCCTTTGTGCAGTTTTACAAGCTGCCTTTGCAGTCGGTGCACGGGGTCATCAGCCGTATCGTTTTGTAGGGGCTGCATCCGTGAATACGGTTTGGCGCAAGTCGGGCGCACGTTCGGCGTAGCGACATATTTTAACAGGCAGATGCCGTACCAAAGGCTGCCCCTGTTGCCTGCTTATGGGGCAACAGGGGCAGCCTTGTTTGTGTTGTCGCCGGGGGATGTGGCTGGCGGGCTCCGGGCAGCGTCGCCCGGCTGGCTGCGTGCAAGGGCTGGCCGTTGCGACCAGAGTACTATTAGGGTACGAATGATAAAGCGGCAGTAGCTGGTGCAATAGCCACATGGCCGCAGAAGCGCGGGCCGTGTGCCCGAAAGGAGATGCTATGACCGTGAAAAACGAAGAAAATATCGATGTTCTGAAGGAAGAAATACAGGCTCTGCGCAAGCAGATGGAAAGCCTTGCCAAGGCTGTGGAAAAGAATGCTTCCGGCCGGGCCGAGGCCATGACCGAAGGCCTGCAAGGCGAGATAGACAAATATCAGAAGCTGGCGGCGGAAAAGCTGCAAAAAGCGCTGGATTCTGGCAGCGATGGTATTGAAAACATCAGCGAGCGTATCCGCCAGAATCCTCTTGGCAGTTTGTTGTTGGCCTTTGGCGCTGGCTACGTCATTTCACGCATCTTTCGTCAAGACAGGTAATGTCCGGCGTGAATGGCCTTACTGAAATAATCATCCGGTTTTTTGACCTGCTGGAGGCAGAAGGCCGGTTATTGCAGCGCAATGCCCTGTCCACTGTGCGCATGGCCGTGCTGCTGGTACTTGGCCTGATTTTCGGGGCTGTGGCCGTGTTTTTTCTGGTCGCGGCCCTGTATCAGGTTCTTGTGACTATTCTGCACCCGGCCTGGGCTTTCTGCATTCTGGCCCTGGTGTGTGCTGGTATAGCCGGAGGATTGCTGTGGCTGTCGATCCCAAGCAAGAAACAGGCTCCGTAGAAGACGCCAAGCGCCGTTTGCGCGAGGCCTCGGCAGGGTTTGACCCCTACGCTCTCGTGCGGTCAAGGCCGCTCTCCTGCACTGGCGGGGCTTTTATGCTTGGCCTTGGCTGGCAATGGCTGCGCCCGGGGCGGGTTGTGTCCGGCCTGACGGTACTTTCGCTGCAGGCTTTGGGCAAGGTGCTTGCCCAGAATATGGCCGTCCGCCTCAAGAGCAGCCTGGCAGAAGAACGCCCGGCCAGGGACGCGTCCGCCGCTACGGCGGGGCAACGGTCTGAAACCAAGGGGCTGAAGTCAAGGGTTTAAAAACACATTGTTACGGGCATTTCATGTTAAATGCCCCAGATGCAGGGCAGGATTTGGAATAACAGGCATGAACGAGAAAGAAATTATCGAGCTTTTGACAGACAAATACGCCATTGCGGCGGTGGTGACTGTCATACTGTTCTACTTCACCATTCGCGGGCAGAAGCGCAGCAACAATCTCTTTATTCATCTTGCCCGCGTGTGCGCGGCCTGTGCTCTTGTGCTCGCCACAAGCCTCTGTGCGCGCGAGCTTGTGAGCAAATTTGGCTTTACCGCTGTTAATCCATATTATGTGGATGTTTTTCAGCGTGTTGCCATTGTTCTGATTTTGCTGCGTGAAGCTTTTTTGGGCATCAACCGTTTTTGTGCCCACCTGGGCAAAACCAGTGGCGACCCAACGCTTGGGCGCATGGTGGCACGCCTTCTCAAGGCGGGCATCTGCCTGTGCGCCATGCTGCTTTTTGGCGAGTATCTGGGCATAAGTTTCGCTGGCTTGCTGACGTTCGGCGGCATTGGCGGCATCGCCATTGGCCTGGCGTGTAAAAATATTCTGGGCAACTTTTTTTCTGGCCTGATGCTGTATTTTGACCGCCCTTTTGACATCGGCGACTGGGTGAAGTCCCCTGACCGCAAGGTTGAAGGTACAGTGGTAGAAATAGGCTGGCGCATGTGCAACATCATGACGTTTGAGCACTACCCGCTGTATGTGCCCAACGAGGTTTTTTCATCCATCTGCATCGAAAATGTGGGGCGCATATCAAGCTACCGCATAAAGCTGCTTGTGGGGCTGCGCTATGAGGATGCGGACAGGGTGCAGGCGGTAACCGAAGGCATTGAAAAAATGCTGCAGGAAGAAGACGGGGTAGACAAGGGGCAGACGCTCCTGGTCTGTTTTAACGAATTTGCCGATTCTTCGCTGAATATTATGGTGTACTGCTACGCCAGAACCGCCAACTGGGAGCGCTACATGCTGATACAGCACCGCGTGTACCTGAAGATCATCAAGGTCGTACACGGCCTTGGCGCGGACTTCGCCTTTCCTACCCGCACGCTTTATCTTGAAAAAGACGACGCACCCCCCGCGCAGAATGCTGCCGTACAGTCCTGATCCCGCTGAACAGACATGCAATTTCTGTCAGGCCTGCAAAGCCCCGCTGGACTCACTGTTTGCCATCAGGGTGCTGTTGCAGGCACAGGTACCGCAGCCGCCGGGGCCAGACCACGGCCGCAGGCCGGGCCAATATAAAAGCTGTGGCGCGGCTTGTGCCGCACCTTGCGCAGCGAAGGCTAATTGGGCATAATCATTGGGGTGAACCATTCCCGCTCAGGCTTTTGTGGAGGTGCCCATGCAGCCCGAACTCCTTCTTTTCGATATCGGCAATACTTCAATTAAAGTCGGGCTTGCGCACGAGCGGCAGGTGCTGACCTCCTACACCTTGCGCACTGATCTGGGGCAGACGGCGGACGACCTCGGCCTCAGCCTTATTTCTCTTCTTGGGCATGCGGGCATTGTACCGCAAAGCATCAAGGGCTGCGTCGCCTCGTCGGTGGTGCCGGGGTTTGATCCCCTGCTGCGTGAGGCTGTGGCCAGATATGTGGACTGCCCCCTGCACCGCGTGGGCATGGACCTGCCGGTGCCCCTTGAAAATTGTTATGAACGCCCCGGTGAAGTGGGTGCCGACAGGCTTGTGGGTGCCTATGCGGCGCGCCGCCTGTGCCCAGAAGTGCCCGGCCTGCTGGTGGTGGACTTTGGCACGGCCGTGACCATTGACTGCGTCAGCGGCGACTCTTACATGGGCGGGCTGATTTTTCCTGGTCCGCGCACAGCGTTGAGCGCGCTTTCGCGTGAGGCCGCCAAGCTGCCCAGAGTGAATCTGGATGTGCGCGCAGACGAGCCCATACCGGGGCGCAACACAGCCACCAGCATACAGCACGGCCTGGTTTTTGGTTTTGCCTGCATGGTGGAAGGGCTGGCGCAACGGCTGAAAAGGCAGTTGCCCGGCCCGGTAAAAGTGTTGGGCACTGGTGGTTTTGCCGCTTCCATTGCCAGGGTGAGCCCGGTTTTTGATCATGTTTTGCCCACCTTGCTGCTTGAGGGTTTGCGGCGGCTGTACTATGAAGAGCGCACGGAGCTTTGATGTTTCGTTTGCGTAACGTACGGCTTGGCCGCTCGGTTCCAGATGAAGTGACAGCGCTGGTTTGCGCATAGATTATAGAAAGAAAACATGCCCAAGAGGGCAAAGGAGCCACACATGAGCAGCATTGCCTCGGTTTTTGGCCGTGAAATTCTGGATTCGCGCGGTAATCCCACCGTGGAGGTGGAAGTAACCCTGGAATCCGGGCTCAGAGCGCGGGCCGCCGTTCCTTCCGGGGCTTCCACCGGCAGCCGCGAAGCTCTTGAAATGCGCGATGGTGACAAGGCTCGCTATTGCGGCAAGGGCGTTACCAAGGCCG
This sequence comes from Desulfovibrio sp., assembly GCA_028708195.1. Taxonomy (GTDB): domain Bacteria; phylum Desulfobacterota; class Desulfovibrionia; order Desulfovibrionales; family Desulfovibrionaceae; genus Desulfovibrio. The sequence continues at coordinate 8,093 of JAQVZK010000015.1, read as the reverse complement.
TGGACCATGTGAACAGCGAAATCGCCGATGCCCTGCTGGGCATGGATGTGCTGCGCCAGGTGCAGATTGACAATACCCTCATTGACCTGGACGGCACGGACAACAAATCCCGTCTGGGTGCCAACGCCATGTTGGGCGTGTCCATGGCTTGCGCCAGGGTGGCGGCTACCTTTCTGGGTCTGCCGCTGTACAAATATCTTGGCGGCATCAACGCCAAGGTGCTGCCCGCGCCCATGATGAACATCATCAACGGCGGCGCGCATGCCCCCAACAACCTGGATATCCAGGAATTCATGATCATGCCCGTAGGGGCCATGACCTTTCGAGATTCCCTGCGCATCGGTACGGAGATTTTCCATACCCTTCAGGGCATCCTCAAAAATGACGGGCACGTCACGAGCGTGGGCGACGAGGGCGGCTTTGCCCCCAACCTCAAGAATCATGACGAAGCCTTTACCTACATCATCAAGGCCATTGAAGAAGCCGGCTACAACCCCGGCACCGAAGTGGCTCTGGCCATTGATGTGGCCGCCAGCGAGTTTTACAAGGACGGTAAATACGTTTTGGCCGGTGAAGGCAAAACCTTCAATAATGCCGAAATGAGCGAATGGCTGGCCGAGTTTACCCGCAAGTATCCCCTTATCTCCATCGAAGACGGCATGGCCGAGAACGATTGGGACGGCTGGGGCATGCTCACCGCCAGCCTGGGCGACCATGTGCAACTCGTGGGCGACGACGTTTTTGTGACCAACCCCTCCATTCTGGCCGAAGGCATTGCCGAGGGCGTGGGCAACTCCATCCTCATCAAGCTCAACCAGATTGGCACCGTGACCGAAACCCTCGATACCATCGAGATGGCCAAGGAAGCGGCGTACACCACCGTGATCTCACACCGCTCTGGCGAAACGGAAGACAGCTTTATTGCCGACCTGGCCGTGGGCGTAAACTCCGGCCAGATCAAGACCGGCTCCCTGTGCCGGTCAGAACGCATGGCCAAATACAACCAGCTGCTGCGCATTGAAGAAGAACTGGGCGACGACGCCGAATTCTTTGGCCCCATGCTGGCAGAATACTATTCTCTCGGCACGGAAGACTAACTTCCGGGCAGACGAAAGATCGTTCAGAGCCCGTGGTCACTAAAATGGCCACGGGCTCTGAACGTTTCGTTGTACAGGCGTTCCGGAGGCAGGGGCAGCTTGCGCCCATGCTTTCAGGCCACGCATTGATGTGCCATGCGCTGCTTGAGCTTGAAGGCCGGGCAGTCTATACTGGAAGCATTGCGTAACAAAACGATGTTGACCGCCCGCGTGCCAGCGGGTGGAAAAAACATGGAGCAACCATGATAGTAATTGACGGCAAGAAGACCGCGCAGGATATCCGTGCCGAACTGGCTGCCGAAGTAAGCGCGGGCACGGCCTCGGGCCGTCGCGCCCCTGGTCTGGCGGTTATTCTGGTGGGCGCAGACCCCGCTTCGCAGGTCTATGTGCGCAATAAGGAAAAAGGCTGCGCCGAGGCTGGTATAGCCTCGTTTGCCTATTATCTGCCCGCAACTGCCAGTCAGCAGGACCTGCTGAAGCTTATTGAAGAATGCAACGTCCGCCCCGATGTGGACGGAATTTTGCTGCAGTTGCCGCTGCCTGACGGTCTGGACGCTCAGGCCTGCCTGCTGGCTATTGATCCGGCCAAGGACGTGGACGGCTTTCACCCCGAAAGCGTCGGGCGGCTCTCCCTTGGGCTGCCGGGCTTTGTGTCTTGCACCCCAGCGGGGATTATCGAACTTTTGCGGCGTTACAACCTGCCCACCCGGGGCAAGAAGGCCGTGGTGGTGGGGCGGTCAGACATTGTGGGCAAACCCCTGGCCCTGTTGCTGACCCGCCCCGGCGAATACGGCGATGCCACCGTTACCATGTGCCATTCGCGCACCCCTGACCTTGCGGCAGAGTGCCGCACTGCGGATTTTCTTTTTCTTGCCATCGGCAAACCCCGCCTCATTACGGGCGATATGGTGCGCCAGGGCGCGGTGGTCATTGATGTGGGCATCAACCGTGGCCCCGACGGCCTGTGCGGCGATGCGGACTATGAAAGCGTGAGCGCCAAGGCCTCTGCCATTACTCCGGTTCCTGGCGGCGTGGGGCCCATGACCATTGCCATGCTGCTCATGAACACGGTGCAGTCCTGGCGGCAGCGCACGGCGTAGACAGCGCCTGCACGAGTGCCTTTCATGTTACCTCTGCGTTGAGCTACACCCTTTATGCTGGCCGGGTGCCATAAGTGTGCATGCCCCGCATAACGGCCCCGTTTTTCTTGACGTAACGAGAAAATGCCTCTCGTGACGATACTGCCTGGAACATTTGACCCTGGGTAAATCCCACTTCGCCCCGCCCGTCGCGGGCATGGACTAACCGGCCCGCCGCAAGGCAACAAGGAGCATGCATGGACTTCAAGACCGCGGTCAGAACTTGTTTGTTTCAAAAGTACTGCAATTTCAGGGGCCGTGCCCAGCGATCAGAGTTTTGGTGGTTCGTGCTTTTTGGTGCCATCGTCAATTCATTTCTGGGGCTTTTTTCCAATGCTTCTCCCGATACAGGCCTGCTGACAAGCGGCATTGTGACCCTTATACTGCTTTTGCCGCATCTGGCGGTGACGGCCCGCCGCCTGCACGACGCGAACCTTTCTGGCTGGATTCAACTGGCACCTATGGGCCTGGCCGCGCTTGGGGGGCTTGCCTTGCATCTTGACTTTGGCACATCAGCGTATATGTGCATTATGCTGGCTGGCTTGAGTGGGCTGGGGCTTCTTGTTCTCTACGCCCGTAGAGGCACGGTGGGGCCCAACCAGTTCGGCCCCGACCCGCTGGGAGGCGAAACGCCTGCGGCCGATGCGCCCCCAGCCGAAGCGCCGGGCAACAACGCTTCTGCGGGCACTGGCAGTGGCGATAACAGTGACAGTGGTTGGGCAAAGCTGGCCTCAAAACCTGCCGGAGGGCGGGCAGGGGGCAAGGACGCCTCAAACGTGCGACCGGGGCAGCGCGCTGTGCCGGATAAAAGAGACTGATCCGCATTTTTAACTCCGCCGATCCGCGCCGGGGGCCGCTTTTCAGCGGCTCTTGCAAGACCTGCGGCGATAGCGTATGGCCCGGAAATCCTATGCCATACTGTGAGGGCAACTATGTTCCGTAATGCAAAAAATGTCGGTTATTATATGATTGGTCAGGGCAGCCTGAGCCAGCTTGACGATCTTTTGGCTACGCGTCGCAAGGCCGTGGCTGGCCCCGCCGTCTTTTTTCTGGACCACTATTTTGAGGGCAAAGACCTGGCGGACAAACTGCCCGTGGAAAGCCGCGACATGGTGCTCTATATCGACACCACAAGCGAACCCACCACGGACAGCGTGGACGGCTACACCGATCAGGTGAAGGCCTTTTTGAAGGGTGCGGAGCCATGCGCCATGGTGGCCCTTGGCGGCGGCTGTGTGCTTGATACCTGCAAGTGCGTCGGCAACCTGCTGAACAACCCCGGCAAGGCCGAAGATTATCAGGGCTGGGAGCTGGTAAAAAATCCCGCGCCTTACAAAATCGCCATCCCCACGCTTTCGGGCACCGGTTCAGAAACCTCGCGCACGGGCATCATCTGCAATGAGGCAAAGAACATCAAACTCGGCATGAACAGTGACTTCACCATGTTCGAGCAGGTGCTGATGGACCCCGACCTCACGGCCAGCGTGCCCCGCAACCAGTATTTTTACACCGGCATCGACACCTACATGCACTGCTTTGAGAGCATCACCGGCTCTTACCGCAACGTGGTGGTTGATTCCCTTGCTGAAAAGGCCATTGACCTCAGCAAGCAGGTTTTTCTCTCAAAAGACATGATGAGCGAAGAAAACCGCGAAAAACTGATGATCGCCTCCTACCTCGGCGGCATGGCCGCTGGCTTTGTGGGCGTGGTGCATCCCATTTCTGCGGGCCTCAGCATGGTGCTGCACATGCGCCACGGTATAGCCAACTGCTATTCCCTGTCTGTGCAGGAAGACATCTACCCCGAGCAGTACAGAGAATTTATGGAAATGATGGACCGCCAGGGCATTGACCTGCCCAAGGGCATCTGCCAGGGCCTCACCGACGCCCAGTACGATGCCCTCTATGGGGCCAGCATTGTGCATGAAAAACCGCTTTCCAACCGTCTTGGCCCTGATTTTAAAAACATCCTCACCAAGGAAAACGTCATCGAACGTTTCAAAAGGATGTAGCGGCGGCCTTTCGGACGAATACTACTTTCACGACCTGTCGGCGGCGTGGGGCAAAACCCCGCCGCCGTCAGGCACTTTCGGGCAACAGCCGCACGCTGTTCAGGCCAAAAAAGCACGGCAGACACGCGCATGTGCACAAGCCGTCCTGCTCATAGGCACAGTCTGCCCCGCGCATTTGCACAAGCCGCCCTGCCAACTGCCAGCACGGTGAAAACCTTCGCCCCCCCGCAGGGTTTCAAGTGTAAAACTCCATAGTGAGGAGTATCATGGATATTAAAGTCAACTTCAGCGGCCGCGCCATCCGGTACACCGAAGACGAAATTGCCGTTGTGGTCGAGGCCATGCGCAATGCCGACCCCCTGACCCAGGGCCACCATATGCGTCAGTTTGAAAGCAGGTTCGCAGAGTATCAGGGCGTTGCCCAGGGCACGTGCTTCACTACCATGAACGGCTGCTCAGCACTGGAGCTTTCAGCCCAGCTCTGCCTGTTCAACGAAGGCGACGAGGTGGTCATTCCATCCCATACCTTCACCGCTTCGGCCTATCCCTACATCAAAAAGGGCGCAAAGCTTGTCTGGGCCGATGTGGACCTGCACAGCCGCGTGGTCACCGCCGAGAGTATTGAACGCGTGCTCAGCCCGCGCACCAAAGCCGTGGTTGTGGTGCACCTCTACGGCTATGTGGCCGACATGCCCGCCATCGCCGCCCTGTGCAAGGACCGCGGCCTGATCCTTATTGAAGACGCGGCCCAGGCCATCGGTGCCGAAATCGGCGGCGTCAAGGCCGGAGCCTTTGGCGACATGGCCATCTTCTCCTTCCACTCGCACAAAAACCTCACCACCCTGGGCGAAGGCGGCATGCTCTATGTGCGCGACCCCAAGCTTGCGGGCATGGTGCCCACCCTGCGCCACAACGGCCACTGCGGTTTCGACTTCGACCGCCTGGACTACTGGAAGCCCGCTATGGGCAACGTGGACATGCCCTTCATCGACGGCCGCATGGTGCAGCCCAACAACTACTGCCTCGGTGAAGTGGAATGCGCTCTGGGCACCAAGCTGCTGGCACGCATTGATGAAATTAACGACCAGAAACGCGCGCGCGCGCTGGCCTTCATTGATGCCCTGAAGGATTTTCCCGAGCTGGAATTCCATCGTGAAGACAGCCGCCGGCACAACTATCACCTGCTGGCAGCCCGCATGACCACCGGCGTCGAAGCCCGCGACCGCTTCATGCGCGCCATGTTCAACGAAAAAGGCGTCAAATGCGTTGTGCAGTATATTCCGCTCGACAGGTACGGCTACTACCGCCGTCAGGGCATGGGCGAAGCCTGCTGCCCCAATGCGGACCTGTTTTTTGACAGCATGGTCTCCTTCCCCTTCCAGCACTGGCTGACGGAAGAAGAGTTTAACCATATGCTGGCCTCAACCCGTGAAGTGCTGGCGCAGCTCCGCTAGAGTTAGATGTTTTGTGGGTGAAAGATTGCTTTGTGGGGGAGGAACCCTTTTGAAAAAGGGTTCTTCCCCCACGCCCACCATCCCTAAAACTTTTATCTTGTTTCAGCATGTTATGGGTAGTCTCCGGTCAAAAAATGAGAGCCGCTGTGGCATGCACGCATATTGAGCAACAAAGGCTGCAAAAATGGCAGCCGCAAGCAGCCCCGCAGCATAAGGCTTTACCGTGAAAGAACGCTGTATCGTTATTCCCGCCATCAAGAAAAATGCCGTTATTCCCGACCAGTTGGTAAAAAAACTGGCAGGCGTAACGCTCGTGCAGCGGGCCATCAATACAGCGCGCGGCGTCCTGCCCGGTGAAGACATTGTGGTGCTCACCGACAGCCAGGAGATTTCTCTTATCTGTGAGCGCGCAGGCGTGGGCTTTCGCCGTCACGAAGACCTGCGCTTCACCACGCTGGATATTATCAGCGAAATGCGGGTGCTGCTGGAAGAACTGGCGCAGGAGTACGAGCACTGCATCATCCTGCGCGCCTCCTGTCCCCTGCTGACCTGGGTGGACCTTGAGGCCGCCTGGAAAAAGTACCGCGAGGCCGACGCCAACAGCCTTGTGACCGTCAAAAGCGTGCGCCAGCGCATCTGGAACATGCACGGCGAAAGCCTCGAAGGGCTGCTGGACGATGACGCGGCCGACGATGAAGAAAAAACTCTGGTTGTTGAAAGCCGCGCCCTCATCATGCTGCGCCTGACGTGCCTTCTGAAACCGCAGGAGCAGGGGCGGGGCCGCATCGTCCCCTATTTTCTCAACGACAGGGCCATAGAAATTCAGGGCTATCAGGACTGGTGGATATGCGAGCGCCTGCTTGAACGGCGTCATGTGGTCTTTGTGGTGGCTGGCTGGCCCGCCATCGGCATGGGGCACGTGTTTCGGGCGCTTATGCTGGCGCACGAAATCACCAACCACAGGGTAAGCTTTGTCTGCACCCGCGAAAGCGAACTGGCTGTCGAAAGCATCGCCCGCAAGGATTACAAGATCGTGCGCCAGGGGGATGAAGACCTGGCCGACACCGTGCTTGCCCTGCGCCCCGACCTTGTGATCAACGACATCCTCAATACCACAACAGCCTACATGAAGCGGTTGACAAACGCTGGCGTGCGCTGCGTCAACTTTGAAGACGAAGGGCCGGGGGCTTCTCTCGCGCGTATTGTGGTCAACGCCCTCTACGAAGGCAAAACCACAGACAAACATTGCTGCGGGCCGGAATACTTCTGTCTGCGCGACGAGTTCGTCAATGCCGAACGCAACCCCTTTAGACCGGAAGTCAAAACCGTGCTCATCACCTTTGGCGGCACAGACCAGCACGACTGCTCGCGCCGGGTGCTGGACATCATCGAACCCATCTGCCGCGGCTACGGCATAGCCATTCGCGTTGTAGCCGGGCCGGGCTATGCCCACAAAGAAGCGATGGAAGAGCACCTTGAAGCCCTCGACAATCCCCTGGTCACCTTTACCTGGGCCACCAACGTCATGAGCCGCATGATGGAAGGGGCAGACCTTGCCATCTGCTCCGCCGGGCGTACGGTCTACGAACTGGCCCATATGTGCGTGCCAGCCCTGGTGCTGGCCACCCACGAGCGCGAGGCGCGCCATACCTTTGCCCGGCCACGTCACGGCTTTGCCTTTGTGGGCATTATGGACCGCGTAGGCGACGGCAGAATACGCAACACCTTTCTGGCCATGCTCAAAAATACGCGCCGTGAGCGCTTCTGGCGGCGGCAGGACAATCTGGACTTCACCGTCAACAAGGGCCGCGTGGTGCGGCGCATGCTGGGCCTTTTAAACGAACGCCCCCAAGAGACGGAACGATAGCGCTTCAACCGAAACGCCCCTGCGAGCTCTGCGTAACCAAAGCTGTCCCAGGCAGCCACAAAAAAATCAGCGTGCAAGCGCGCTAAAAATCCCCCGCAGCACGGCCATGCATTCTCAATGCTGCCCGCGCTGAAAGGAAGTATTCATGGCCAGTAACGGCAAGGTTGTCGCCATTATCCAGGCCCGGCTGGGGTCCAGCCGCCTGCCCCTGAAATCCCTGCTCTGCCTGCGCGATGTGCCGGTCATTGACTGGGTTTCCCGCCGCCTTGCCGCCGCCGCCCGGCTGGATTCCATCATGGTGGCTGTGCCGGACACACCGCTGGATATGGTGCTGCTTGAACATTTGCGCCGCCGGGGCGTGCCCTGCATGGCCGGGCCAGAAGACGACGTGCTGGCGCGCTTCTGCCAGGCTGCCAAACTGGCAGAAGCCGGGCTTGTGGTGCGCGTCTGCGCGGATAACCCCCTGATCTGGGGCGGTGCCGTGGACAGGCTGGTGGATTTTTACCGCCAGGGCAACTGGGACT
>JAQVZK010000282.1 GCA_028708195.1 Desulfovibrio sp. | reverse complement strand
CGGGAGAGGCTTTTTGTGAAGATCTTTGACACTGTTTTACCACTTTCTTACTTGTAATTACCACTTTTTCCCACTTATGCCCCAAGCACATAGGGGTGTCAAGCTGGCTGAGGAAAAAGAGTGCTATTTATGACTGTGGCAATCATTCTTAAACTCACTGTCATAAATGATCTTTTTTCACCCCGTGGGATGCCTGTGGTAAAAAGTGGTTTTTACCACCCCACTGCCCTGCCTGTGGCTCGGCCTTTCTTGCCGGGCCTCTTGGCCCAAGCCTTTTGCGCGCAAAAGTTTCATGCTGCCACTCTGCCTGCGCGCCAGGCTGAATATCTTGACAATACAAGGTAAAATCAGGATGATTTCCTGTGTTGGTTTTCTAACGATCTTCCTTTGCGCCAATGCGCCCAACCAGCCCAACTTGCCATCCCAACAAGGACACATCATGAGAACCAAAATTGTTGCCACCATCGGGCCTGCGTCCAATAGCAAAGAAAAGCTGCAAGAGCTTGCCGAAGCAGGCGTGAGTGTTTTTCGCCTCAACTTCTCGCACGGTTCCGCAGAGGACTTTGTAACCATCATAAAGAATATACGTGAGGTTGAGCAGGCCATTGGCCAGCCCATTACCATCATGCAGGACCTTTCTGGCCCGAAGATTCGGCTTGGAACCGTGCCCGAAGGAACCATTGAGGTAGACAAGGGCATGCGCCTTCTGCTTGGCGCGAGTGCCGACCGCACCGACGAAATGCCCTACCTGCCCTTTGACCACGAAGTTATTCTTGAAAGTCTTGACCCCGGCGACCGTCTGGTGCTGGCTGACGGCGGGCTTCAGTTCATCGTGCAGGAGCGCCGCCCTGACGGTTGCGTGCTGCTTGAGGCAGACAATGCGGGCATTGTCACTTCACGCAAGGGTTTGGCCCTGCCCGGCAAGGCGACCAAGGTGCGCGCCCTCACAAGCAAGGATAAAAAAGACCTTGCCGACGGCCTTAAACTTGGCGTGGACGCCGTGGCCATTTCTTACGTTCAAACGGCTGACGATGTGCGCGAAGCCAAGGAGCTTATTGCCGCCGCGGGCCAGAAACTGCCTGTGGTTGTCAAGCTTGAACGCCAGAGCGCGGTGGACAATCTGGCTGAAATTCTTGCTGAAACGGATGTGGTCATGGTGGCGCGCGGCGACCTTGGCGTAGAATGCCCCCTGCCCTTGCTGCCCGCACTGCAAAAGCGCATCATCAGCGCCTGCAACAAGGCATCCAAGCCTGTTATTGTGGCCACACAAATGCTGCTTTCAATGGTGAACAGCCCCGCACCCACCCGCGCTGAAACCACAGACGTGGCCAATGCCGTGCTGGACGGGGCCGACTGCGTAATGCTTTCAGAAGAAACAGCTATGGGCAATTTTCCTGTGGAAACAGTGTGCTACATGCGACGCATCACAGACGAAGCCGAAAAACTGCTTCTGCTGAACCACAGGCTTGAAGAACCTGATGCAGACAAGGGCATTCCCGAGTTTCTGGCCTATTCAGCCTGCCTTTTGGCAGACAAGGCCAAGGCCAAAGCCATTGTATCGCACAGCCTTTCCGGCAGTTCGGCCCGCCAGGTGTCCGCCAGGCGGCCCCCCCAAATGATCTACGCGCTCACGCCAGATCCCGTGACGGTCAAAGCCCTCAACTTTGTCTGGGGAGTCAAGCCCACCTTTGTGTCAAAACCGCAGGATGAAGAAAGCCACCTTGTCAGGGCTGAAAACTTTATTCACAACAGCGACGATTTCGCTCCTGATGACTGCGCAGTCATCACTGCCGGGCAGGTCAAGGGCTCCTCCGCCACCCCCAGAGGCACCAACCTTGTCAAAATCTATTGGAAGTAGGGCATGGCCGAACAAGCACGGACTGCAAAAGAAGTTCCTCAGAATATTAACGAGGAGTACTATCAGATAAGCAGGGAGATTCTTTCCAGCTTCCCCAAATACCGCCCGCCGGTAGACCTTTTCAGCTTTCGTGATGACATCATGGTGCTGGCTCCTTATTGCAAAAAGGAAACACGCCTCACCAACGAACAGGTTGAAGAGGTGGTTCGGCTTTGCGATGAAGGCGATCTTTTTGTGGCCCGCTCAGACCACCACATCTATTCGCGCCACATCGTCAAGCAGCTTGACCTTGTTTTGCAGGACAAGAACCTCAAGGAAGCAGAAATCACTGACATTTGCATCCGTGCGCTCTACCTTCGCTATACCGAATTTAACAGCCAGCCCATCAAGCCGCTCTTTGAGCCCCTGTACCGCGATGTTATGGTGATTACCGAGTACCTGTGGCAAGACAAGCACCGCATCAACACCTTCATGCGCCGCCTGTTCCGCAAGTACCAGCCCGCGCGGCACGCCATAAACAGCATGTCTATCGGCCTCTGGTTGTGGATGCAAACGGGCGGCGAATACCGGCGCAAAGACCTTGACCGCATGGCCCTGGCCTTTTTGCTGCACGATATTGGCATGAGCAAGGTTCCCGCTTTTCTGCTCAACAGACCAGGCCCCCTCAAAGCTGAAGAGCGTGAAAAAGTCGTGCCGCACCCCCTTGTGGGCATCAAACTCATGCACAAAATGGATGTGAGCTTTGAAGAACTGGTGCGGGCCTGCTATGAACACCACGAACGTAATGACGGCTCCGGCTACCCCCAACGCCTGAAAGCGCATCAGATCAGCCGGGTGGGACGCATCACCGCCATCGCGGATTCCTTTTCAGCCATGATCTGTCACAAGCCATACGGTGAGGCCAGAGAACCCCTTGCGGCAGCCAAAGAACTTGCTGGAGACGCCCGATATGACGGCGAATTGACCAACCTGCTGCTCACAGGCTTTGTCTCGGGCAACGTCGGGCCAATGGTGGATATGGACACGGTTGTGGAAACCCCTCTGTAGACACCCCCACAAGATAAGCCCAAATAGCTCAAGGCCGCGCCAGTATGGTGCGGCCTTTTGAGTCTGTTACATTGCAATGCGTATGGGGGGGTAATACTTGAGGGGGCTTGCAGTGCTTTGTTGGGAGGGGGTTCACTTGCATCACGGCAGGTTGCCAGTGCAACGTCTGCAGGGCATGTTACCGCCGCAAAGGCAGTCTGCCCTACACCGTATAAAACTCCGGTTCCCTTCGCTCCACACACGTTTCTTCAAGCATGGCTATAACCCTGAGCACTGGTTCCTGATCAAAAAACTTGGCCTGCTCCGGGCATGTCCTTACGCAGGCGCAACAACGAATGCAGCCCTGCGCCACCACGGCAGGATCATCCTCACTGATAATCTGCATGGGGCACTGGCTCACACAAAGCAAACACTGCGTACACGCATCTGATGTTTTGGGCCGTATATCCGTGGCAGGGGGCAGATCCCGATAAGGGAGTTTACCCGGCACAACAACTGGCCCCGCATGGTCTGAAAGAATAGCCTCGGCCGCATGGCGGGCAAACTCTTCAACGCTTTGCAGATCGCGCACATCAGGCCTGCCCGCACCAATTT
>JAQVZK010000281.1 GCA_028708195.1 Desulfovibrio sp. | reverse complement strand
AGCGCGGTCTGAAATTAACGCTTAAGAACGCGGCCTGTAGTTGACGCTCGGCCCCTGATGCACAATAAAAATATGAAAAACCCCGGTTATGGCCGGGGTTTTTCATATATCAAGCTGGCAAAATATACGTGAGCAGCTTGCCCAACAGCAGGCTGACTGTGAGAACATGTATTCTCACAGTTTTAACGTGCTCACTTGGCCGCGCAAGAGCGGCACAGGTTGTTATGACTGCTTTGCAGCAATTTCAAGCTGAAATCGCCTTAGTCACATACGCCGCCATTCTCCGCGCCTACGGGCACTGCGCAGGCTTCCTGCCGCTTGCCGGTTCCGTTGCATTCAACACACACGGTATTGTCCTGATTTTTCCCAGTGCCGCAACAGGCGGGGCAGGTGGTGTAATCATCGTTTACTTTTTTCTCAGCCATAGGAGTCCTCCTTTTTCGGCTTACTTGGTTACAAACTATCACACTTGGTCAAAAAGATACAGCCCACCCTACGGCTTCTGACCGCGGGGTGGGCTGCGCAGATATCCAGGCCCCAATATATGCCAGATGCTGTCTACGTGCGGCTGCGCGGCAAAAAGAGGTTGAGCGCCACACCCGTTATTGCGGCAAGACCGATGCCGCCAAGCTTGAAGCTGCCAATGCTGAACTGCATGCCGCCAACGCCAAAGATGATGATAAGAGCCACGATAATCATACTTCTCGACTCCATCAGATCTTTGCCCGCGCGCACAAGGGTGTTCAGGCCAACCACCATGATGGCCCCAAAGAGCAGAATCATGATGCCGCCCATGACGGGCACGGGAATGGACGACAACACCGCGCCGATCTTGGAAACGAAAGAAAGCAGGATGGCCGTCAGCGCCGCCCAGGTCATGACGGCGGGGTTGAACACGCGGGTCAGGCTTACCGCACCGATCACTTCTGCGTAGGTGGTACAGGGCGGGCCGCCTACCATGCCCGCAGCCATAGTGGCCACGCCATCACCAAACATGGTTGTGTGCACACCGGGGTCTTTAAGATAGTCCTTGCCCGTTATGGAGCTGATGGCCACAACGTCGCCAAAGTGCTCAATGGCCGGGGCCAGGGTTATGGGCATGATAAAAAGGATGGGCTCCCAGGCAAATTCGGGAAAGGTAAAGTTGGGCAGGCTCATCCACGGGGTGGCGGCTATCTTTGTCCAGTCGCCCAGACCAAAATACAGAGAGACCGCAAAACCCGCCACAATGCCGCACAATATTGGCATAAGGCGCAAAAACCCCTTGCCCAGCAGCGATACCAGCACCGTGACAAGCAGAGATGTCATCGAAACCCACAGAGCCGTTTCTTCTGGCACCAGTTGCACAGCGCCGTCGCCGGTCTTGCCCAGAGCCATGTTGACGGCAACCGGGGCCAGAATCAGACCGATGACCATAATAACAGGGCCGGTAACCACCGGCGGCAGCACACGCAGCACCACATCAATGCCGCGCCAACGGATAAGACCGCTCAGGATAAAATAGACAAGGCCCGAGAAGACGAGGCCGCCAAGGGTCTGCGCCATGCCCCAGGTCTGCACCCCGTAGATTATGGGCGCAATAAAGGCAAAGGAAGACGCAAGGAATATGGGCACCTTACCCCTGGTGCAGATCTGAAACAAAAGTGTGCCCACCCCTGCGGTGAAGAGGGCCACATTGCTGTCAAGGCCCGTAAGAATGGGCACAAGCACCAGTGCGCCAAAGGCCACAAAAAGCATCTGCGCGCCAATCAGGCAGTCCCTGAAGCGCAGGTTATAGTCGGTGGGCAAATATTCCCGCCGTGGGCTGGCTGAGCTCATATGTGGCCTCGATGGTTTTACAGGGTGGCAGCAGTGTTACTTGGTACCAAAAATACGGTCACCGGCATCACCAAGACCGGGGATAATATAGCCATTCTCGTTGAGATGGTCGTCAATGGCCGCGGTGTAAATATCCACATCAGGATGCGCCGCCTGCACCTTGGCCAGGCCCTCGGGCGCACACACAAGATTGAGGCTGCAAATGTTGCGGCAACCGTGGCGTTTCAGAAGTTCAATGGTGGCAATAAGCGAACCACCCGTAGCCAGCATGGGGTCAAGGATAATGGCAAGGCGCTGGTCCATGTCGCTGGCGAGTTTGACATAATACTCCACCGGCTGCAGCGTTTCTTCATTGCGGTACAGGCCCACAACACTGATTTTTGCGCCGGGTATCATATCCAGCACGCCGTCCATAAGGCCAATGCCCGCACGCAAAATGGGGACGACAGTGACCTTTTTGCCAGAAATGGCCTCGATTTCCACCGGCCCGGCCCACCCCTGCACAATGTGCTTCTCGGTGCGAAAACCCTTGGTGGCTTCATAAATGAGCAGGCCCGCCACTTCATTGGATACGCTGCGAAACTCGCTGGTGGAGGTGGATTCCATACGCAAAATGCCGATCTTGTGGCGAACAAGGGGATGATCTACAACATAAACGGCCATGGGGCCTCCTTGTCAGTCTGGACTAACGTGTTGTTTTTATAAGAAATAAACCGCAAAGATGTTATTCTTGAGGCCGTCGTTTGTCAAGGGGCATTCGCCACCACACTGACAACATTTTCTGCTTGTGCGTATCCCCTTGCATATACAGTTTTCTTGCCTGCGAGGGGCCTCGCGTCTGTGCCTGTTTTCTGCCGCAACAGTTCCTCTTGCCTGGCGAAGCCGATGGTGAGAACATACAAAAAAGGTGATAATCCGGAGGAATCCCATGCCTACCAAAGTTTTTTATACTGATACTCACTCCCGCTCCCACGATGAAAGCAAGGTCGCCAAAGTGGCCCGCCTGTGTGACGCCCTTAATTTCAAAAAATTCATTAAAAAAAATGAACTGACAGCCGTAAAGCTGCATTTTGGCGAATACGGCAACGACACGCACCTGAACCCCACACTGGTGCGCCAGGTTGTGGACAAAATTGCCGTTGCCGGTGGCAAGGCTTTTCTTACTGACACCACAACGCTATACTCCGGCAGCAGGCATAATGCCGTTGACCATTTGCAAACCGCCTATCGGCACGGATTTTCACCTTCCGTGGTGGCGGCCCCTGTCATCATTGCCGACGGATTGTTTGGCAAAAATGATGTGCCCGTGCGCATCAACTGCAAACACTTCAAACAGGTGCACATCGCCACTGACATCATCAATGCTCCTGCCATGGTGGTGTTGAGCCATTTCAAAGGCCATCAGATGGCCGGGTTTGGCGGTGCGATCAAAAATCTTGCCATGGGCGGAGCTTCAGTACATGGCAAAAAAGAACAGCACGCTACTCATGTAAACGTGAACGCAGAGACCTGTATTGGCTGCGCCAAGTGCGTGCACTGCTGCCCGCAGGACGCCCTGAGCATGCACGCGGGGAAAAGCCAGCTCGATGTTTCTCGTTGCGTGGGCTGTTTTGAATGTATGACGGTCTGCCCTGTTTCGGCCATTGACATTGAATGGGAAGCAGAAATGGCTCCCTTTATGGAGCGCATGACCGAATATGCTTACGGTGTTGTC
>JAQVZK010000280.1 GCA_028708195.1 Desulfovibrio sp. | reverse complement strand
AAAACCAGGCAGCGCCCCAGCTATGATCCCCACGAATATGGCTACACTCATGAAAAGCATATTCTGGAGAGTGAATACGTTGTCTATCGCTGTGAATAAAATATCCATAGGAAGTCTCCTGAAGGAAGAAAGGAGGGAGAGCATACCGTCTTCCAGCTATTCGGCATGCTCTCCATTCAAGGGGACTATTTGTTGATGTCCGTAAGAATCGTCTTATATTCTTCCGTCTTTGCAGCAAGGAATTCAGCGCTCTCCTTGGGGTTCATATCAAGAAGCGTCATGCCCATACTTGCGGCTTTCTTGGCAAACTCAGGTTCGGCATTGATCTTGGCACATGCCTGGTACAGTTTTTCCACCACAGAATCAGGAGTTGAGGGAGGCACGGCAAGACCTCTGAAGGAACCTTCTACGATGTTGTAACCCAATTCCTTAAAGGTAGGAGCGTCAATATTGGGATCGCGCTCTTCAGATGCAATGGCCAACACGCGCATATCCTTTGTGTACTGGGAATATCCCGACGTGAAGGCCATGATGGCGGTCACATGCTTCCCCAAAAGGGCAATAGGCAGATCTGAAGTACCGGGGAAGGGAACATACGGGATATTGAGCCCAGCCTGCTTGTTCAGCATAACGGAAGCAAGGTGCCCGGAAGTACCGTTGCCACAAGCCCCGATAATAACACTGCCGGGCTTTTCCTTGGCTGCTTTGAGGAAATCATCCAGCGTCTTATAGGGGCTGTCGGAGCGCACGGCGAGAACGCAAGGAGTGACATGGAAGATCATGGCAGGCTTAAGATCTTCTGTTCTGTAACCGGCGTTCTTGCGCTGCAAAGGCTGCAAAATGATGTGAGGCAGATTGATGGCGGCGGTATAATGTCCAGTAGCAGGGCTGTTGACCAGTTCACTCCAAGCCAGAGCACCGGCGGCGCCGACCTTGTAACTCACCACAACTTTTTTCCCAAGCTCCTTTTCCAGATACGGCTGCTGCAAACGAGCGAACAGGTCGGACTCTCCTCCCGCACTGAAGGGGATCAAATAGTTGATAGGCTCGTTTTTAGGAAACTGTACCTCTTCAGCAAGTGAATAGTTCGAGGTCAACAGAAACAGAGAACAGCAAGCAAAGGCCATAAGCAACTTTTTCATAACATCTCCTGTACTAAAAAGTTGATAATACTATTGGACGTCCCTTTATCAAATAGTTCACATATTTATTTTTAATAAAGTTTATACTGGCATGTTCTTCTTTTTACAAATCGGAAATTCATATCAGCAGCATCCAAAAAACAAATGCATCATGCAAAGACACTCGAAACCAACCGCCAAACGGTAGGTCTTGATCCTAGTATTTTTTACTGGTGCAAAAAGAACATACGGGAAGGCATGAGGTGCCCTAAGGCTGAAACTATACGCCTGGGTGCGTCTTGAGGATCGTGTTGCAAATGTACTGGCACGTTGTGCCTTGGTCGGCATGGCTGATCAAGTCGATATCGACATCTTGCTCTGTTTTTCGCATTTCAGCCAAAGACTGCCGGTCGGTTGCCGGTTTTTATATTATACTTGATTGCAGCGAGCAGACCTGCCGCAGTGGCGGCGGACACCTTTTGGAAAGTCCAACCAACGCCTTCTTCTTTATCCGTGGCAAGGGTAAGGTCAGCAGTTCAATCCTGCTCAAGGGCTCCACGAAATCAAAGGACTCGCAGAAAATCTGTGAGTCCTTTTTTACGTCTGAAGACGGCAAATTTTGCGCAGCCTGTGTTACGTCACCGCGCAGCCTGTGTTACGTCACCGCTGTCGCCATCCCCAAGCCCTTCGGGCAGCGAAGACGCCACGGCCTCTGGCTCTCTCTGGCCCTGTACTGCTTTCAGCCGACATGCCCGGCAAAAACTACGGAGCCGTCTTTTTATCCTTTGCGAGGCGAATTCGTGCGTTGCTTATAAGCACGCCCGCCACCACAAGCGCTCCCCCCACAAGGCCCAGAAAAGGCAGCCGTTCACCGGCCATGCGGCCAAAAATCGCCGCCCATACGGGTTCACCCGCGTAAATAAGCGTGGCGCGGGTGGGAGAAATACTTTTTTGCGCCCAGTTCATTACCAGTTGAATAAGCGCTGTGGCGAGGCCAAGGCCGCAGGCGCTTAAGGCAAGCAGCCAGGAAAATTCAGGTATTGATTCCCCGGTAATGGGCATAAGGCTGAAACTCAGCACCGCCGTGACGCTCACCTGAACAACCGTAACCCTGCGCACGTTGACCGAACCGGCAAAGTAGCCAATGAACAGTATCTCCAGAGCGCAGGCCACGGCACTCAGCAAGGTAAGCAGCTCGCCGGTACTGAAGCCGGGTGAAACGCCGTCAGGCCCTGCCAGCAATATCAGCCCCACCAGCGCGCAGCCTATGCCCAGCCACGCCATGCCACTGGGTCTGCGCCGCATGAATATCCATTGCAGTATGGGCACCGTTGGCACATAAAAGGCCGTTATAAAGGCCGATTTGCTGGCTGTAATAGTTACAAGCCCAAATGTCTGCAGGGCGTAGCCACCAAGAAGTGTAAGGCCGATGATGAACCCGGCGAACAGCTCGTGCAGGGTAAGACCGCGCAGGATTGGCAACGAAATGAGCATGATTGCCAGGGCCGCCGAGGCAAAACGCAGGCCCACAAAAAATAGAGGCCCGGTAACGTCCAGCGCGTTACGGATGATAAGAAACGTCGTGCCCCAGATCATGGTCACGCCAACCAGGGCCCATTCCCCCTGGCTGAGCTGAAAAATCTTTCTATCCCGCATGGTATTGAATCCCTGGCTCCCTTCAAATAATCAACGAAAAAACCACAACTGACCAATACTTCCAGTAAGCCCCGCTTTCACCGGAGGCATTGACGCGCTTGCCCGGCAAACCATACCTGCCCCAGATATCTGGTGCGTTAACGTAACGATCCGTATCTATAAAACACCAAAATTTCCTCTTCAACACTATTGGCTATGCGTTGTGCCTGCTGCTCAGACTGCCTGCTTGTGAAAAGCGCTTGCCCGCAAAAACGGTCTAAAGGCACCGTACCCCACTCTGACACTCTAGCTCGCGCCAGCATAAAAGGGAACCGGTAAAACCGATCCCCTTTCAACGCCAGGCCTTGGCCAAAATCTTACAGTTCTGGGCGCATCACGCCCCTTGGACACAGGTCATATTACAGCTTGTATTTTTTCTTCGCCTTGTATCCGGCCCATACCAGCAGCAGCCACACGGGCACCGCGGCAACCGACCCCCTCATACCGATCTTCGTCAGCACCACAAGCACAACGGCCATAAAGAGCAAACAAAGATAGTTGGACAAAGGATACCAGAAAGCCTTGAAAATGATTTTTTCACCGGCCTTGACCTTGGCTGCCCGAAATTTCATATGCGTAAGGCTGATCATTGCCCAGTTGATAACAAGCGCCGCCACAACCAGTGCCATGAGCATGCCAAGGGCCTGGGCAGGCATAAAGTAGTTCAGCACCACACACAAGAGTGTCGCGCCGGAGGAAAGCATCAGTGCGTAAAC
>JAQVZK010000279.1 GCA_028708195.1 Desulfovibrio sp. | reverse complement strand
GGTTAGGCCGTCACTTACCACAAAAAGGCGGCTGTGCAGGGTTGCGCCGTCAAGATTTGCATTGTCGCCAAGGGCCAGACCATAGGTTTTTGAGTCGCCATTATCGTCGTCATGAGCAATCACCGACCCCGTGGCCTCGATATCCACAGAAGGATGGGCCGCGCCGCGCTCCGTGACGCTGAGCGTGTCCTTGTGGCTTGTAATTGTGGGCGCATCGTTGCTGCCCCTGATGGTAATGGTGACGTTTGTATCGTAAAGCAGCCCCACACCCGCGGTCTTGTCGCCGTGGTCATCGAGCTTGCCGTCATTGGCATAGAAGGAAAGCTTGAGTTGCGCAAAGGTATTGGCATCGCCGTCTTTAAACTCACCCAGTTTATCTGCGGGGCTGCCGGGGGCATTGTTCAGCTCAAATTCGTAGGAGCCGTCTTTGTAAAAAGTGACTTTGCCGTAATAGTCGTTAAATGCTGGGCCCTTGGCATTAAAATCATCTTGAGAAATGACCTTCGCGTCCCCATCAATATACACGGAGACGGCCCCTTCCTTGGCCGCACCGAGGGTACTTACGTCGCTGACCTTGACAGTGCCGCCGCCGGTAAGCTTAACGCCCCACTCAAGATGCTCGTTATCTCCCTTGTCCACATCGGTTATGGAAATCTTGCTCTCGGCACTGAGTTTATGCAGCCCGGCATGCACTTCGTAGGCGTCTCCGCCTGAATCCGGTTTCGTCCCCGCATTTTCGCCGTGCCTGAGCGTAAACGTGCCGTCTGCTGTGACATTGGCAGAGCCTGTGTACTCCTTGCCATATTCACCGTCTTCACGCAGATGCAAGACAGAGCCACCCAAAACCCTGGGCTTGTCGTTGGTGCCGTCAATACGGATGTCGATGTTTGTCGTGTCCCATGCACCGTGGGCGTCCTGCACCACGCCGGGCACAGTAATGGTAATACCCTCGTCGCTGGCGTCACTGTCCAGCGCCTGAACGCAGGGGGCACTGTTGTTCAGGGTAAAGGTGTACGCGCCCGTGGCGGGTGTCATGGTGATCACGCCGAAATAGTTGCCGCCGTTAGTATCAGCGGAAAGGCTGAACCCATCCGGATTGTCGGCAGGTATGACATAGAGGGTGCCTACACTCTCATTGCCAAGTTTTAACCCATACACAAGGTCATTGCCGTCATTGTCAACATCCTTGCCGTGAACCTGCCCGGAAACCGTAAGGTCAACCTGCTTGCCGTCTTCCTTGACGGTGCTGTCGCCATTTGCCCAGGTGACAGGCGTGCCCGCAAAATGCGGCTGCTCGTTACTGCCAATGATGGTGATGTCAACCATTTCACCGCCAGGCGTGGCCGAACCATCGCGCATGGTGCTGGAAGCGCCGTCACTGGCGCCAAGCAGGTCTCGCACTGCAGGCGTAAAAGAAATTTCTATCTGCGTGTTTTCGCTCAGCTTGTTCACGGTGCTGTTTTCTGCGGTGTCAAGAACAAAGCGGTAGTTGCCGTTGGCAGAATTGAGGTGCAGGGTTCCATAGCCAGATACATTGTATACGGTGTCAAAGCCACTTTGGGCCGTCGCGCCAGTATCAGGCGTAAGAGATGTGGTTTGGCCGCCAATAGTCACGGACGCAAAACCGTAGGTCAAGGTGTCGCCATTGTCAGGATCAATGGCCACAATCTTGCCGTCAGTCCATCCCAGGTGCTGCCCGGCGGCCGTGCCGCCAGCCGTGGTGGAGAAGTTTTCAGCAGCGTCGAGCTTGTAGCCCGTGTTGCTATCATTCACAAGGCGGCCGCCCGCAGCATGAACACCGACATCCTTCAGCGTCAGGTCATCCATGCCCGTGATGTCCGGCGCGTCGTTGCTGCCTGTGATACGCACGTTGATGGGCTGGGTGACCGTGTGCCCCATACCGTCATTGATGGATATGACGATGCTGTCGGTGACCTGCTCGCCTTGCGCAAGCTGGTCTGTCTTGCTGTACGGGTCTTCCTTGATGGTATACTCAAAAGCAAACGTGATGTTGGAGCCGCCGCCACTGGGCGTGATGACCAGCGCGCCGTAATCGCTTTCAACCGTGGTGGGGCCGCCAAGATTGACCGCCACCGTTTTGCCGCCAATGGCCACTGTGGCAACAAGGTTGTCGCCGTCAGGATCACTCACGGTAAAGCTGCCCGTAGCGCGAACAGGGGCGGGGCTGGCGGAGCTTATACCGTCCCACCCGCTTTCTGTAATACCAAGGGAAATGGGCGCGCCGCCGGTGCTGAGCGTGGGGGAAAGGTTGCCATTGGTGCCCACAGTCCAGACATCATCAACTTCCTGACCGTCAAAATTCAGGCGATAGTCAGCCTCATTGAGGTGCCAGGTGCCCTCGGTAAGCTCCATATTGCTGAGGTCGCTATAGCGCGCGTTGCGCCCGACGCTGGTGGCAGGCCCGGCAGCAGGAAGAAAACCAGGCCCAAATGCCTGAAAAAATTCCGCGCCAGCAACGACCTGCCCGTCGACCTGAAATTCCGGGATCTCTTCCCGATTGTAGGCCACATAAAAATTCTGCAATTCAAGGGAAGAACCGTCGTCAAAATTGAAAAAAAGGCTGTTAGAACCTTCGGGCCGGTCAATACTCACCTGATCTGCTGGAAAATCCAGAACGATGCGGGCATCAGGAGCGCTGGACACAGCGATGCGCTGTCCGGCGGCCGGGCGTGAAAGCTTGATGTCTGCCATGTGAATACACCTTTTTTACAGCTATCTTCTATAGAAAAGCTGATTTTATTGATCTACGTGGAAATATTAAAAAAACTCTATGGCGTCGAAAAACAGACGTCCGCAACCTGACATTGCAAGAAAGACTCCAACATGATGCAAGGCAAGAGGAAGAAAAACCTTCCGCAAGCAAGAGCCAGATCGCAAGCCACAAAAAAATTTACATATAATATTCTTGTGGTATATAAATATGCTACGCGTTGACACAGCCCACTTGAATCCATAATACAAAGAAGGAACCCCCAAGGGGGGTCCTCGTAAAAAGCGTGAGTCTGACCGGACGGGCTGAAAAAAAACCCGACATTCAACAATAAGGATTCCTATTCGTAGCGAATGGAGAGTGCCATTAACACCCTGTACTGTCAAGAATTATTCCTGATTTATGAAGTTTTATAACACCTTTTATATATCACATACGCCGCCAGGACATTATCATTTTGAAATGCCCTGGCGGGCCGTTGCACCAGCGCGGCCACTGGGGTATTGGTAGCATCCGCAAGCGAAAGAACAGTTGCGCGCACTGGCCGAACCCAGGCTTTTTTTGCTGGCCGCAAAAAGGCCCTCCACGCAGCGCGCAAAACACCTTTCGCCACGCATAATCGTAGCATAGCTGGAGAATCTCTTGGCATTTTTGAGCATGCAGGGCGTGACCCTGAACCTCGGCGGCAAGCCCCTGCTGGATGCGGCGGACTTTTCCGTTGAAGCTGGCGAACGCCTTTGCCTCATAGGACGCAACGGCGCGGGAAAATCCTCGCTGCTGGCGCTGCTTGGCGGACAAATGCAGCCCGATTCT
>JAQVZK010000278.1 GCA_028708195.1 Desulfovibrio sp. | reverse complement strand
CGGCCAAACCCCGATAAAGGACATCAGTCAACCTGCTGGCTGCCGAATAGCACGCAGCCACAAAAACTATCTGCCTGCGCTGTCTGCCAACCCAAGCTCCATAAGCCGCTCAAGCAACTGGCCAAAATCCAGGCCAATGGTTCTGGCTTCACGCGGCACAAGGCTCGTGGCTGTCATGCCGGGCAAGGTGTTGACTTCCAGAAGTGTAAGGCTTTTATCCGGGCCAAGGATGAAGTCCGCACGGCTGTAGCCTCTGAGGCCAAGCGCCTTGTGCGCCGCCAGCGTCAGCGCCTGCACGCGGGCGGTAAGTTCGTCACCTATGGGTGCCGGGCATATTTCACGGGCACCGTCTTGCGCATACTTGCTTTCGTAGTCAAAAAAGTCCCCTGCCACGGGTTCAATAAGAATGGGCGGCAGAGGCTCTTCACCCAAAATGCCGCACGTCACTTCCTTGCCTTGCAGAACAGGCTCCATAATGACCTCTTCACCGGCAGCAAAAATCTGGCCCATGATGTCGTCAAGTTCTGCGCGGTTGGCGGCGCGGCCCAGAAGCAGGGAAGACCCGCCGGTATTGCTTTTGACAAAAAGAGGAAACGGCAAATTGGGCTGCCAGCCTTTTGCGGGCGGCACGGGCACAAATTCCCAGTCGGCCGTGGGCAGCCCCGCCAGACGGAACAACTGCTTGGCCGCACATTTATTGAGCGCCAAAAAAGAACCCGCCGGGTCAGACCCCTGATACGGACAGCCCACGCGGTCAAGCATGGCCTGCACAAGACCGTCTTCGCCTGGGGCACCGTGCAGATTGATGAGGGCAAACTCGTGCTTTTGGGCTTCATCCAGCAAACGGTTGAAGTCGGCAAGAAGGTCAAAAAAGGTCACCTGATGGCCGCGTGCTTCAAGAGCAGACACCATTGCCCGCGCGCCGTTCAGTGATACCTGACGCTCAGGGGACCAGCCGCCCGCAATCAAAAGAATCTTCATTCAGAGTCCACCCCAGTTGCGCCGTGAGGGCGCTTTCAATATTTTTTCCCTGGTTAAAGGCGGCATTAATGCCTTCGCGGGCAGCCTCACTGTGGCCGTAGCGGCCAAGCAGGTCGTCGTAGCGTTCTTCCAGGCTGACGCAGGAGTCGTGCCGGACCCTTTTGTCAGCGTACATCACAAAAAATGGCAGGGCGCAGATTCCGCCCCCCGCTGGCAGTGACCACGGCCACCAGACATGCATCATAACGCCCTGGGCAATGGCGTAGTTGCCTGTTTCTGCCACTGTCCAGGCTGCGCCCACCTGGGCATGGCTGCCGCCGTGACGGACACAGTAGGTTTTGGCGATGTCGTGCAGCAACCCGCCGGCGCGCACTTCATCCACATTGACGTCAAACCCGAGCGCTACGGCCCTGACAGCCAGAGAAGTGGCAATATGCGCCACAAGCAGGGAGTGACGCCGGATATTGGGCAGCATGTCGTACTTGTCCCAAAGGGCAAAACAGGCTGCATCGCTAGGCACAATGCTCACAGACCGACGCAGGTCGGGCAATCTGGGCAGATCGGCCAGAGGGCGAAGTGCCCTTGCTGTGGAGGAGTCTGGCTGCGGTGAACATTTCATTTTGAAAGTATGCCACCCGACGGGCGCGAAGGCAAGAAAAGCCGCTATGAGCCTGCATTACTGGCGAATACCATAAAAACGTGCGCCCGGCACTCGTGAGAGCACCGGGCGATTTGCGGGCACACTTACCGCAAATACTCACTCTGGCCTTCTGCGGGGCACATACCCGTCGCAGAACAGAGGTGAGCCATTGCCGGGCACGGCCCGGCGACGTGGCGCTACATGGAGCTGAAACATGCCAAAACAGTTTCAGATATGCGCCTGTTGACGGGACAGGCGGCCACGCATGGGGCAAGCCCCATATTTTACTCATCGACGGATAAAGAATTAACTTGAGAGACGGAAAAAATTCCGTTTCTCCGGCTCAATCAGAACTGTATATCCTTGGCGTGCACGGTTCAGCAGGCTGAGAACCTTGCCTTGCAACAGGCTGAAGGTCATATTTTCCAACAGGCCGAAGCCTGTTTGACAGTGCGGATTGAAAAAACTAGCTCTTGGGCTGGGCTTTGCCAGGTGAAGCCTTGCCCTTGGGGGCATTGCCTACGCCCGGGGCAGTCTTGCCGCCTGAAACCTTGCCCTTCTGGTCTTTTTTTGCCGCCTTTGCAGGTGCTGCAGTTTTGGCGGGAGTGGCAGGTTTGACCACAAGGTCAGCCAAAGCCAGAATCGTGTTGGCGTAGATGACCGACTTGTTGTAGGTCATGAGCACCTTGTGCTGCTGTGCGCGGCTCATGCCGGGCTTCCAGCCGTGCCGTGCAAGATAATGGGAAAGGCTCGCCACGGCGTCAGGCACATGAAACAGATCAACCTTGCCGTCGCCGTCGCCATCCGCACCATAGGCCGCAATGTTGGAAGGCATGAACTGGCACAGGCCCACGGCTCCGTAGATGGAGCTCGGCAGATACCGTGGGTCCAGATTATCCTGCAAAATATGGGTTACAAGAGCGCGCACTTCTTTATAGGCCCAGTCGGCCCGTTTGGGCATGGTTTCTTCGAACCAGGGCAGATGCTCTTCATAGCCAGGCATTTTCGGCAGCCACTGGCTGATGTCGTCAGGCTGACGGCTCACCGCCATACTGGCCAAAGTGAACAACGCGTTCTCCGGAACATCGGCAAGCACCTTGCCCAGACGTGTTTCTACAAAGAGCAGGGACACGGCAACGGCAGAAGGCACGCCAAACCTGGCCTGGGCCTCACTGAAGGCCAGGTTGTTATTTGCGATAAAATCGCGACACAGGCTGGCGTTTTGCTCTGTAACGACGCCTTTGTAATATCTTTGCGCTGGAGGCGTTTTGGAAGGTGGGCGGGGCATGAAGCGGCTCTTGTAGAGCTCAAGCATCTTGCGCCCCATAGGCGATTGAGTGGGGGTCTGCGCCAGAGTGGCCAACAGGGCATCCACTTTGGGGCCCGAGAGCCCGTCGGCGGTAAGGCGTTGGGCCAGAGGCTGCCACACAGGAGCCACTGAAAGCCCGGATGCCTCGACGCTGCCCTGCCTCGCAGGCACAGGTTGCCCGTCGGGAGCAGAATACTCTTGAGCGGCGTTGCCAGGCGAACCACCGTTTATGCCGCCGGATGCGGGCAGGGCAACACCAGCAGAATCAGCGCCGACAGGGGCCAGCCCGGTCTGTTGCGGAAGGGGCACGGGCTCGGTATGCGCACCGCTACAAGCGATCATGAGCATACAAGTCGTCAAGCAACAGACCAGGCAGGCCGTTCTGACCAAGATCAGAGATATTTTGCCAGTCGGGCTTATCATCATTCCTATAATTCCTGAAGAATCCATACCACCCGGCCAACCAGGCGCTTGCTCAAAAGGTCTGGCGTCAGGGTAGTTTCAGGAAAATCCGACGAATCAGAACGCAGCACGTAGCCATCCTGCGAGCTATTCAGGAAAACGCGACGCAGAATCACACCCTCGTTGGGTGCAAAAAGTGCGTATACGCGCCCCGAAATGA
>JAQVZK010000277.1 GCA_028708195.1 Desulfovibrio sp. | reverse complement strand
CTTTTGGCATCATGAGCCGCCAGTTCTGGGGTAAAGGGGAGTTCCAGCACGTGCTCCACCCCAAGGGCTGCCAGCAGCGTGAAGCGCTCCTCACGCGTTGTCAGGGGCATATGCCCAAGCTTCGGCGCAACGACCTGGCGCGGGTGCGGCCAGAAGGTCATGACCACAGGAGTCAGCTTTTCGCTGACGCACACGTCCAGCGTATGCCGGATAAGTGCCTGATGCCCAAGGTGCACACCGTCAAAGTTGCCGATGGTCAGCCCGCTGTTTTCAAGAAAACCCAATTCTTCAATGGAGTGTACGATATTCATTTCTGCCGGTTCCATGGCAAGGCGTCTGCACGATAAAAGCCCGAAAAGCCGGACCCCATGCGGTGACGGCCTTATATTAGCCTGTCGAATATATGTTTGTAGAGTTTACGGATGTGCAAAACGAGCTTGAGATTGGCGCTTTTGTCGCCCATCTCGCTCTGGGAAGAAAAGGAGGTCAGGTGACGCGCCACATCGCTGAAGTCACTGTCGCCAATGGGTTCCAGCATTCCCCAGTACTCGCGGCCCCTGGTCATGACCAGGGCCGTGCCCCTGTCCTTGTGCTTTGCGGCGAACTCCCGCAAAAAGGTGTCAAACATCACGTCCGCATCCTGCGGAAAGGACCTGGCCAGGGCCAGACGCCACAAAGCCACGTACAGCCCACGCAGTTCAAGCAACATCTGACGGCGGCGCAAAAACTGCATGCGCCCCACGCCCAGATAGGTCAGTTCCACAGAAAAATCCGCGTCAGCGCACAAAGCCATGAAATTGTCCAGGGCCTGACGCATGGTGTCGGAAAGAACGACGGATGACGTCACTTCCGTGGAAATGGTCTCAGAAGCTGGTCCCGATGTGCCGTCCATATGACGCATAGAACTCCGTCAGCTTATTCAGCGGTATCCGTTTTACCTTGCACATTCCGGGGTGCTGCGCCCCCGGCATCCCTGCCCTGCTCACCGTCACGGCGTCGCGGAGAACGGCGGCGGCGGCCCGAACGGGACTCCGCACTTTCGCCACTGGCAGCCTCGCTACGGTCGCTCTTGTCGCCGTTGGCGCTTTTGTCGCCATCGCCGCTTCTGGAACTTCTGCCGCCACGGCCCGAACCGCCACGGCCCGAACCGCCACGGCCAGTACCGCCACGACCAGAGCCGTGACGCGCACCGCCGCCCTGCCCCGCCGGGCTGGACGAAGACTGGTCGGGAAAGCGGTTTTCGCGCAGGCTTTCCTGATGGGCAGAATCCAACAGCATGGCCAGCAGCAGGGTGCTGTCCTCACTCTCGCCCTCACCGTCGCCCTCGGCCGCGAGTTCGCGCGCCAGCCGGACATAACGGGCCACGCGCACGCGCTCAAGGCCGGTCAGGTTGCGAAAGCGCCCTTCAAGAATGGCCGTCAGCCGCGTGCCCGCCACGCTGGCCACATCTTCATCTGTGGGCAGCGGCAGGGGTATAAGACCAATTTTGTAGTGCTTGGCAATGCGGTCAAGCTCCATGCGCTGCATGACATCCACCAGAGAAATCACCGTGCCAGCGGCTCCGGCGCGTCCGGTGCGTCCGGCGCGGTGGATGTAGCTCTCGTGGTCTTCAGGCGGCTCATACAGAAAGACGTGTGACAGCTCGGGGATATCAATGCCCCGCGCGGCAACGTCTGTAGCGACCAGATACTGCAACTTGCCCTGGCGTATCTTTTCGAGCACAGCCTCACGGCGGGACTGTGAAAGATCGGCAGAAAGCTCGTCGGCGCTGTAGCCAAAGCCCTGCAACACCCCGGTCACATAGTGCACGTTGGACTTGGTGTTACAAAAAATAATGGCCGAAGCGGGGTTTTCCGTCTCCAGCAGCCGCACCAGAGCGCGGTCTTTGTCCATAGGCTTCACTTCGCAAAAAAGGTGCTGCACTTCGGCCACATGCACTTCTTTTTGCGAAAGAGAGAGCATGGCTGGCGCAGACATGAACTCCCCGGCCAGTTTGAGCACATGCGGCGGATACGTGGCCGAGAACAGGCAGGTATGGATGGACCGCCTGGGCAGATAGCGCTGTATCTCCTTCATGTCGGGGTAAAAGCCGATGGAAAGCATGCGGTCGGCCTCGTCAAAGACCAACTCGCGCAGATCTCTGAGGTCCAGGGTGCGGCGCAGCAGATGGTCCAGCACACGGCCGGGGGTACCCACAATAAGCTGTGCGCCGTCGCGCAGGGCGTCCATCTGTTTTTTGTAGCCCACACCGCCGTACACGGCGGCGGTGGCAATGCCCGTGCCTTCAAAGAGCACGGCGGCCTCACGCTCAACCTGCACGGCCAGCTCACGCGTGGGGGCCAGTACAAGGGCCTGCGGCGCTTTAAGGTCTGCCGACAGGCGGGGCAGCATGGGTAAAAGATAGCAGCCGGTCTTGCCGCTGCCCGTACGCGACTGCACCATAATGTCGCGCCCTTCAAGCAGATAGGGCAGCGCCAGAGACTGAACGGGCATAAGGCCCTGCCAGCCCGCGCGGGCGCACGCTTCGTGCATGCCCTGAGGCAAATCGGCCAGGGTCACGCGCGGCAGCGCGTCTTCTGGTTCGCTGACGGCTATGCCGCTGAGCGGGGCTTCAGCCTGTTCTTTCGACGGGTCTTCCACTGGTGTGACGGTGCCGTCTGGATCGGATGGTGCTTGGTGTTCAGGCATATATGTATCCCGGCGGTATGCCGCCTTTAAATATGATTCTGCTAACGAATGAACATGCCATAGCGCGAAAAATTGCGCAAGTTGCCTTGAATCATGCCCTCTTGCGGTGGCACCGTGGGGCCGCTGCAGCACGTTACCGCTGCGTGAGCACCAAAGACAGGCTCGGCGCATATGAGCCTGGCCTCCCCCGCCTGCCTGCCAGTGCCGCGCGCTGTACAGCGCCCCCTTGCGCGTTGCCGCAACACGCGCTCCATTGGGGTATTTTTGATGCAAAAGAATGTGTTGGGCAAATACCGCCCATGCATTTACCCTCTATAACAGGCTTTGCTTGCGTCTCACTGCGCTTGCGGTTAGATTTATCCCCTTTGCCGGAACCACGCGTGCCGCGCAAAAACACTGCCCGGCGGCACATGGCTGCCGCCTTTTTCAAGGAGTGCGTATGACAGCCCCAGAAACGAAGCCCACCGCCGTCCCCGGCGAGGACTTCACCCCTGATTTCAGCAAGGGCCTTCTGCCCGCCATAGCGCAGGATCACGCCAGCGGCGAGGTGCTCATGCTGGCCTATATGAATGAAGAGGCCTGGCGCAAAACCCTTGAAACCGGCGAGGCCCATTACTGGAGCCGCAGCCGCAAAGAGCTCTGGCACAAGGGCGGCACATCCGGCCATGTGCAAAAAGTACGCTCCCTGCGGCTGGACTGTGACAGTGACACTGCACTGCTGCTGGTGGAGCAGATTGGCGGCGCGGCCTGTCATACGGGGCGGCGCACCTGTTTTTACCGGGAATGGAAGGACGGCGCGGCAAGCCAGTGCGCCCCTATGGTTTTTGACCCTGAAAAAGTCTACGGCGTATAATAAGGACAGCATCAT
>JAQVZK010000276.1 GCA_028708195.1 Desulfovibrio sp. | reverse complement strand
CACGGGCAAAAAGTTGCTCAGCCGCACGGAAAATGGTACCCGCCAACAATGTTCAACCTAGATATATCCCAAGCCCTGAGCACGCTGTCCATCGCGGCAGTGCCGGCTCTTCTGGGCATTATTCTGCATGAAGTGGCCCACGGATGGGTGGCCGCGCGCTGTGGCGACCCCACTGCCCGCATGATGGGCCGTCTGACCCTCAATCCTCTGCCGCACATTGATCCGATGGGCCTGATGGTCTTTGGCCTCACGAGCCTCAGCGGTTCCTTTGTTTTTGGCTGGGCAAAGCCCGTGCCCGTCAACCCGCGCTATTTTCGCAACCCCGCCAAAGATATGATGCTGGTGGCCCTGGCTGGCCCGCTGACCAACTTTATTCTGGCGGGCATCTTTGGTGTCTTGCTGATGCTGACCCTGAACTTTTTTCCGCCCATTCAGTGGCAGCACAGCAGCTTCTATATCTTTGCGCTCAAATCCATGCAGGTTGGGGTAATTATCAACTTTGGCCTGGGCTGGCTCAATCTGCTGCCCATTCCGCCGCTGGACGGCAGCAAGGTTGTGGCCTATTTTCTTCCTTTCAATGTGGCCTTGCGCTATCTGAGCATTGAACGCTTTGGATTCATCATTCTTTTGGGTCTTCTGTTCACCGGCCTGCTGGGCATGGTGTTGGGCCCGCTGGTAACCGGCAGCGCCCGTGGCCTGCTGACCCTGCTTGGCATTCTGTAATTTCATTAAGGACCGTCTTTCATGAGTAAAGAACTGCGCACTGTTTCTGGCATGCGGCCCACTGGCCCCCTGCACCTCGGCCACTACTTCGGGGTGCTGAAAAACTGGGTGGAACTGCAACACACTGAAGAAGCCTACTTTTTTGTGGCCGACTGGCACGCCCTCACAAGCGACTATGCCGATCCCTCAAAGATCCGCGCCAATATCCACGAAATGGTCAAAGACTGGGTGGGCGCTGGCCTTGACCCAGAAAAGTGCGTCATCTTTCGCCAGTCTGAAGTGAAGGAACATGCGGAGCTTTCGCTGCTGCTCTCGATGATCACGCCCGTGTCGTGGCTTGAGCGCAACCCCACCTACAAGGAACAGCAGCAGCAGATCAGCAACAAAGACCTCGGAAACGCGGGCTTTTTGTGCTATCCCGTGCTCATGGCTGCGGACATCCTCATGTACCGCCCCCACGGCGTGCCCGTGGGCGAAGACCAACTGCCCCATATGGAACTGACGCGCGAGATCGCCCGCCGCTTCAACTACCTTTATGGCGGCGATCTGTTGCCCGAACCCAAGGCCATCCTGACCCCCGCCGCCAAGTGCCCCGGCCTTGACGGACGCAAGATGTCAAAAAGTTACAACAACGGCATCTTCCTCTCCGACAATATGGCGGACATTCAGGAAAAAGTGCGCGGCATGTTCACCGACCAGGCCCGCCTGCGCAAGTCTGACCCGGGCAACCCCGACGTCTGTAATCTCTTCCCCTACCATGTGCTGCTGAGCAGCGCCGAGGAACAGGCCGACATACGCCAGGGCTGCACCGGTGCCACCCTGGGCTGTGTGGACTGCAAAAAGATTTTCCTCAAAAATCTTGCCACCTTTTTGACGCCTTTGCAGGAACGCCGCTCCGTACTGGACGCCAATCCTGGCCGGGTGGACGAAATACTCGCCCACGGCAATGACCGTGCCCGCGCCTTTGCCAGCCAGACTATGGCCCTTGTGCGCGAAAAAATGGGGTTGTAGTTGAAGTTTGTCAGTGTGGATTACGGCCTGGCCCGCACGGGCCTGGCCGTGTCAGACCCTGATGGCCGCATGGCCTTTCCCCTGGCCACGCTGCGCTTGCAGGATTATGCCGACCGCAAACTTTTTCTGGCCGCCCTGGCAGAAAAGATCATTGAAACCGGGGCCGAAGGCGTGGTGATGGGGCTTCCCCTGAAACAAGACGGGGAGGAAAGCCTGATCACACGGCAGGTACACAACGTTACCCAGCGCCTCAAGCGCCGCGTGCCCCTGCCCTTCTACTACATGCTTGAGGAACTGAGTTCCGAAGAAGCCTGGGCCGACCTGCGCGAGGCCGGACTAAAAATGCGCAAACGCAAGGCAGTACTTGACCAGCAGGCCGCTGTGCGTATTTTGTCGTCCTTTCTTTCCCTTACCCCGCAAGAGCGGAGTTCCGCATGAAAACCTTTTTGCGCCTGATTGGCCTGCTGTTACTGCTGGCCCTTGCCGGCAGCGGCTGGCTTGTCTATGAGGCCCATACATTTTTGAGCACAGCCCCGCAAAGCGAGGGGCAGGAGGTGCTCTTTGACGTGCCGCCCGGCGCGCACTTTGCCCAGGTAGCCACAGCGCTGCAGCAAAAGGGCGTTATTACCGACGCCCGCAAGTTCCGCCTGCTGGCCCGCTATAAAGAATGGGACGGACGCCTGCAGGCCGGGCGTTTTGCCCTCAATTCCGGCTGGACGCCCGAAAAGGTGCTGGACATGCTGGTCAACGGCCAGCCCGTGCTTTTTCGCATTACCGTGCCCGAGGGCCTCACCTGGTGGCAGACGGGCAAAGTGCTGGAAGAAGCGGGGCTTGTGCGCTTTGACGACTTTCGTAAGGTGGTGACAGACCCGGACTTTCTGCGCCACTACGGCATCCCCTTTGCCACGGCCGAAGGCTTTCTTATGCCTGACACCTATTTGCTGAAAAAGGCGGATGAGCCAGACATGGCCCAAGCCCGCAGCGTGGCGGGGCGACTGGTGGACAACTTCTGGCGCAAGGCCGCCCCCGTGTGGCCCGGCGGCGCAAAGCCCGCTGTGGACCAGCTGAAAACCTGGGTAATCCTCGCATCAGTGGTGGAAAAAGAAACCGGCATCGACGCCGAACGCCCGCGCGTGGCCGGGGTGTATCAAAACCGCCTTGGGCGCAACATGATTCTTCAGGCTGACCCCACGGTCATCTACGGGCTTGGCCCCAATTTTGACGGCAACCTTCGCCGCAGCCACCTGGATGACCCCAACAACCTGTACAATACCTATCAACGACCCGGCCTGCCGCCGGGGCCCATATGCTCCTTCGGCATGGCCGCCCTCAGGGCTGCCGTCAGCCCCGAAAAGCACGGTTTCATCTATTTTGTGGCCATCACCGACGGCGGTGAACACGTTTTTTCCACCAATCTTACGGACCACAACAGGGCCGTGCGCCAGTATCTGCAAAACCGGCGCAAAAACCAGAGCCGCTGAGGAATCCCCGTGAAATACCTCATAGTTGAAGACTTTTCCGGCCAGGCCGTACCCTTTGTTTTTCCGCGCCGCGTTGACCACGGCGACATGCGCGAACAACTGCCCTACGGGCAGGTGCTCTCCGCCGGATTTCTCGAACTGGGGCCGCAGGGCTTTGTATGCACAGGCGGTCATGCCGAACTGGGCCTCAAGGCCCGCCCCGCAGAAGATGCCGCCATTATCACCGAAGCCCTGCGCCAACGCTGAGGGTATGTGGAAGTAGAAGATATTTGTGGGGGAGAGCCCCTTGTGTCTGTAGAAAAGAGGTGTGGGGGAGAGACCCTTTTAAAAAAGGGTCCCTCCCCCACACC
>JAQVZK010000275.1 GCA_028708195.1 Desulfovibrio sp. | reverse complement strand
AGATGCGGACGAACCCTGCGGGCACGGCGGCTGCCGTCACAGGCGGGAATTTTAGGGCATTTTGGGGGTGAAGTTCTTGTCCGGGCGGGGCTCTTTGGCGTGGTAAGGCACATTACTGTGAAGAACTCTTTACGTTGAATCGCTCTTGTGTGAAGGACTCTTGTGTGAAGCGCCCTCGTCTGAGACCTTCTCAAGCTAGAGTGCCCTCACGTAAAGCGCCGTCTAACGCCGAAAAATCAGAACCAGCCCCATCAGCACCAGCACGAAGCCCAAAAGTCTCCCCCAGCCAAACGGGGTCACGGGCAGGCCAAACCAGCCGTAATTGTCAATAACCGCCGCCATAAGCAAGTTGCCCAAAATCATGGCCAAAGCCGTTGCCAGCACACCTATGCGCGGCACGGCAATGATGGTGTTCAGCACCAAAACTGCTCCAAAAATACCGCCAACCCACTGCCACGGCGGCGTTTCAGCCACCCGCCATACTTGCCCCCGCCCAAAAAAAAGCATGGCCAGCCCGAGAAACAGTGTTCCGCAGGCAAAAGAAATGAAGCTGCTTTCCAGAATGCCCACAGTGCGGCTCAGTGCCGCGTTGATGGGCGCCTGCATGGCCGTCAGGCAGCCTGCCAGAATCATGAGCGTAATATACAGCATAACCCCTCCGGCAAGGTCTGAGGGTAGGAGCGCCCTTGCATAAAGACGCTTCGGCGGCTGTGAATGACCGCCGCAAGGCACTTGAATGCGGTGCGCGAGGCCAGTACACAGAAAATATTACGGATTGCAGCCAGAACACGTTGCTCCGGCTGCGCGCCCCGGAAGCGTAAAAACCGCAGCGCCGTCCACAGCCTGCGTATGCCAGTACCCTTCATAGCCTTCGGTGGGCCCGAGCGGCAGAGCGAACAGTTCTCTGTACACATGTCCGCTCTCCCGCGGCCTGTTCGCCACGGAACCAAGACCCGAAACAGAAAGTACTGTTATGTCTTGCGGCAGATGGGGCTGCATTGTTGCCTCCCAGCCGGGGCAGACTTCGTGCCGGACCCAGGGCTTCAAGCCCGGCCCGGCACGAAGCCCTGTTTTCAACCATTAACTTGCAAAAATTCCCTTGGGCAGCGCCCCGAAAACAGCCTCATAGCGCTGACGGAAGGTAGCAGGAGTAATGACATGCTCCTGCGTGCCCAGTTTTTCAAGGGCAAAGCTGGCGCTGACAGAGCCGAGCTTGGCGGCTTCTGGCATGGGCAGGCCGTTCACCAGCCCCTTGATGAGGCCCGCGCGGTGGGCATCGCCCGCTCCGGTGGGGTCCAGCACCTTGTCGATGGGCACCGGGGCAATGCGCACGTTCTCGCCCTGGCCGCGCACCTGCGCGCCTTCTGCGCCAAGTGTCGTCACAAGCCAGCTGGCGCGGGCCGCGATTTCGTCCTCACTCTTGCCCGTGGCCTTGCAGATCATGTTCAGTTCATAGTCGTTGGTAATGCAGGCCAGGCAGCCTTCAATGGCTTCCAGCAGTTCTTCGCTGGTGAGCACGGGCAATTGCTGGCCGGGATCAAAAATATAGGGGACGCCCTTTTCGCGATACATGCGGGGCAGGCGGCGCATGTCTTCCACATTGCCGGGGGACACGATGGCTATGTCCTGCCGTGCGTCAATGCGGGGGAAGTCGTACTCGGCGGGCAGGGTCATGGCACCGGGATAAAAACCGGTGATCTGGTTGCTGTTCAGGTCTGTGGTGATATAGCACAGCGCCGTGAACACATCTTCAGTCCGGCGGATGCCCTCCAGGGGCAGACCGTGAGAGGCCAGCGAATGGGCGTAGGATTCAAAGTCGCGCCCGGCGGCGGCCACAATCACTGGCTTTTCGTCAAGCAGGGCAAGGGTATAGGCAATATTACCCGCGCAACCGCCACGCCTTTCGTCCATGCCGTCCACCATAAAGCTGACATTGATCATGTGCAGCTTGTCCATGAGGATATGGTCCTGAAAATTACCGGGAAAGGTCATGATGCGGTCAAAAGCCAGCGAACCGGAAACATAAATGGCCATAGGGTCCTCGCGTTATATGGTGAACAAATTCTTATCTTAGGAGCTGGTTGGGCGGCTGTTCTCCTGAATCCAGTTCAGGAAGGGTTCATGCCCGGCTTCAATGGGTACGGCCACAATGCAGGGCACCTCATAGCTGTGCAGGCGCTTTACCGCCATTTCGAAGGCTGGCAGGGCCGCACGACTCACCTGGGCCAGCAGCAGGCATTCGGCGGTGTCGTGCACTTCACCGCGCCAACGGTATATGGACCGCGCCCCAGGCAGTATGTTGACCCCGGCCGCAAGCCCCTCGCCCACCAGGGCGTGGGCAAGCTCACCGGCAAGCGTTTCGTCGGGCACAGTGACGTAAACCAGAAAGGACATAGTCTTCCTCCGCGTCTTCCTCCGCTGTGGGGTCCGGGGACAAGGTTATACCCAAACGCGCAAAAAACAAAGCGCCGCAGGCAGCGGCAAGATCGCCGCGTACCGCGCAACTGAGGTATGAAACGGCCGGGCAGGCAACTACGGTGCAGGCTTGCCGCTGTTTGCCGCACCTTCCGGCGATTTGGCGGGCACCTTGCGGGCATGTGGCGCCTGTGGCATAGGACAGCCATGAGGACGAAAAATATCCGTCAGGCAAGGGCGCAAAAAATACTTGAGGCTTTGCGCACCCGCTACCCCAACCCACAGACTCATCTGGACGCGGAATCGGCATGGCAACTGCTTGTGGCCACGGTTCTTGCCGCCCAGTGCACAGACGCCAGGGTCAATACCGTGACCCCGGAGCTGTTCCGCCGCTGGCCCGGCCCCCGTGATATGGCGACGGCTGGCCTTGAGGAGCTTGAGACGGTTATTCATTCTACGGGTTTTTATCACAGCAAGGCAAAAAATCTGCTGGCCGCCGCGACCCGCGTGTGCGAAGTTTACGGCGGGCAGGTACCCAAAACCCTTGAAGAGCTTATTACCCTGCCCGGCGTGGCGCGCAAGACGGCCAATGTTGTGCTGTTTGGCGCGTTTGGCATCAACGAGGGGCTTGCGGTGGACACGCACGTCAAGCGCATCAGTTATCGGCTCGGGCTTACAGACGAAACTGACCCCGTGCCCATTGAGCGCGATCTTATGGCGCTTTTTCCACGTGAGGAATGGGGTGATGTGAACCACCGCATGGTCTGGTTTGGCCGCCAGGTGTGCGAGGCCCGTAAACCCCTCTGCGGCCAGTGCGAAATGGCAGATTTTTGCCCCAGGCTCGAACCTCCCAAAACGCCTCGCCCCCAACGCAGTAAAATTTCAAAGTCTTAAGAAATACTTTTTTCTGTCGATGATACCTACAGCGCGTTGTCATTTAGGCCTGCGCCCCCTCACGTTTCGCATTCAAGATTCAGCCGCCAAATCGGCTCGGACATACAGGATGGAAGCCATGTCGCAAAACAGCTTGCTCAACGTCAACAATAATGAACTTGAAATCATTGAATTTATTATAGACGAAAAGCAGCCAGACGGCAGTTCCTACAGCGGACACTACGGCATTAACGTCGCCAAGGTGCTCGAAATCATTCGCCTGCCCAACAT
>JAQVZK010000274.1 GCA_028708195.1 Desulfovibrio sp. | reverse complement strand
CTGACAGCCAAAATCAGCCCAACGCGACTCCGCCAGTCGGGGCCGACCAGGCCAGCTCTGCCCAGGCCGGACAGGCAGCGCCCGCCGCTGACGCACAGGCGGCCGCCGCACCCGCAGCATCCGCCGCGTCCACCGTTCCGCCTGGCTCTGAAGCCGCAGGTGCAGCCGACGCGTCAGCCTATCCCTTTGATCGGCCCAGTGGCAGTAGCCTGGCTGCCTGGGGCATAAAGCAGCCGCAGGCAAATGCCCAACCGGGCGCACAGGCTGGCGGCCAGGCTGCCCCAAAGCCAACTGGCGCGCAAGCCCAAAAGCCGACGGCCCCGCAAGCCCCCATGTTTGACTTTGTTTTTCAGGTCGCGGCATTCAGAAGCGCCGACGACGCCGACAAACTGCGCAAGAGCCTTGAAGAGCGCGGCATACGTTCACGATTGAAAAAAAGCGGTAAAGTACAGCTGGTTATAGTCAGCCTGCGTGGCACAGAGCTTGACGCGACCAATCTGCGCGAAGAACTTGGACGCATGAAACTGGGCGCGCCCATGCAAACGTCCAAAAAAGCTGTTGCTGGCAAAGGCCGCAGCGCCGGCCGCTAAGGAGCAATAATGACGCAATCCCTATCCGTTACAGGATTTTTACGCCTTATCGGCGCACCCTGCCTGCGCGGCATTGAAGCCCTGGGTGGCACGGCCACCTTTATGTTCGACGGGCTGGCCCAGATATTTACCAGCAGAAAGATTTTTCCGCGCACCATGCAGCAACTCTATATTATCGGCTCCAAATCGTTTTTTCTCATCATGCTCATTGGTATTTTTTGCGGCATGGTGCTGGGGCTGCAAGGATACCACACGCTTGTGCAGTTTGGCTCGGTGGGCATGCTCGGTTCTGCCGTTTCCCTGACGCTCATACGCGAGCTTGGGCCGGTGCTCACGGCCATCATGCTCACAGGGCGCGCGGGGTCTTCAATGACCGCAGAAATAGGCGTCATGCGCATCACCGACCAGATCGACGCCCTGGACGTGATGGATATCAACTCAATGGGCTATCTCGTCAGCCCGCGCCTTGTGGCCTCGCTTATCGCCTTTCCCCTGCTGACGGCGGTTTTTGACGTCATTGGCATCATTGGCGGCTATCTCACCGGCGTGCTCATGCTTGGCATCAACGAAGGGGCCTATTTTTACCGCATTGCAAGCTCCGTCACCATGACGGACGTGGCCGGGGGCTTCGTCAAATCCGTGGTTTTTGGCCTGCTGGTCACCACAATCTGCTGCCGCCAGGGCTACTACACCAACAAAAGACGCGACAGTGTCGGCCCCGAAGCCGTGGGCAACGCCACCACATCGGCAGTGGTCATATCCTGCGTGCTGATACTTGCGGCAGACTACGTCATAACGTCTTTTCTGCTGTAATATCCCAATTTAATATGCCAAATATCAATACCAGGGGAAACGTCACGGTTCTCGGCATCGACCCCGGTTCGCAACGCACCGGCTGGGGCGTTGTGCGCGAAGTATCAGGCGTGCTGCAACTGGTGGACTGCGGCGTGGTGCGCACAACATCAGCAGGCAAAGAATTTTCTGACCGCCTGGCCCGCATCTACCACGAGCTTTCAGCCATTCTCATCCGCCTCAAGCCGGACGAAGCCGCCATTGAACAGGTCTTTACCGCCAAAAACGCGGCCAGCGCCCTCAAGCTTGGGCAGGCCAGGGGTGTTGCCGTGGCGGCCTGCGCAGCCCAAGGCCTCTCCATCAGCGACTACGAGCCAACACTGGTAAAAAAATCGCTTGTGGGCACGGGACGCGCCGAAAAAGAACAGGTGTCCTTTATGGTACAGCGCCTGCTCAACGTCAAAAACGCAGATTGGGCGCTGGACACCTCAGACGCGCTGGCTGTGGCCATCTGCCACCTCACCATGCGCCGCTTTGCCGCCCTTGCAGGCAAATAGTGGGGAAGGAATATTTGTGGGAGAGGGAGTCTCCTGATCCGAAGGGGTTCCTGGCGGATTCCTGAGCCGAGTCCCGAACAGGTTCCCGAGCAGGTTTGCGGCGGGCTCCCAAAGGCAGCCCCTCGTCTTCAAAGTTTGCTCACCGACAGTAAAAAAAGGGCCGCAAGGCCCTTTTTACATGCTGCCTCAACGCAGAGAGAATCAAAACGTAGTCGTATTATTCAACAACCACAGCTTTTTTGACGATGACATTTTCCATTGGCACGTCGTCATAATAGCCTTTTTTGCCAGTAGTGACGGCGGCAATCTTGTCCACAATTTCCTGTCCCTTGATCACCTTGCCAAAGACCGCGTAGCCCCAACCCTGGGGAGTCTGGCCTTTGAAATCCAGAAAGTCGTTATCCTTGGTGTTGATGAAGAACTGGGCAGTGGCCGAATGCGGCTCGCCAGTGCGGGCCATAGCTATGGTGTACTTTTTGTTCTTGAGGCCGTTATCCGCTTCGTTACGGATGGCGGCGCGGGTTTCTTTCTGCTTCATATCCGGCGTAAAACCGCCGCCCTGAACCATGAAATTTTTGATTACCCGGTGAAAAACAGTGCCGTCATAAAAACCCGATTTGACGTACTGCACAAAGTTGGCCGTACTGATAGGTGCTTTGCGGGCGTCCAGACGCACGATGATATCGCCAAGGTTGGTCTCAAGCTTCACTGCCGGGTCAGGGGCAGCGGCATGGGCGTTAGAAAGACCCAGCCCCGCAGCCATGAGAGGAGCCGCCATGAGGCAGAAAGCCAGAGCAAAAACGCGAAACATGACGCCGGAACGGAAAAATTTCATATGTAACTCCTTACGTTGCTTCGTATGCATACCAGACGACAGTCCGGCAGTGAATAAAGCTATCACGGCAACCCCCGGCCATCAAGATACCGGCAAAAGCCGCACTGCGCCACCCCACAACACAATGTAACACAAATGCCACACTCTGCCCCGTGCGGCCTTTGAAGCTGACATTTCGGGCCGCCCCTACGGACGCAAGCCGGATTGCCAGCATTTACGCGGGCCGGGCACTTGCTAAATCTGGCTTGTGTCATATAGTATAAAAACGAAGACAAGATTTACGGCTTGTCCGGCATACAGAGGACAAAACCACCACGGCAGTACCGTGTGGAAGTCTTGCCGATGCACCGGAACCGGTCAGGCTTCAACAGTTTTTCGGAGGATATAATGTCGAATACCCGCAGTGTCGCGCAAAGCGGCGTCAATAGCGTTGCTTCCATTTACATGCGCCAAGTTTACCAGTGGATGACAGTAGGCCTTGGTGTAACCACCCTTGTGGCATGGTTTGTCGCAAGCACGCCAGCCGTGCAGCAGGTCATTTTTGGCAATTCGCTGGTCATGATCGGCCTCATCGTGGCTCAGTTCGGGCTTGTCATTGCCATTTCTGCCGCTGTGCACAAAATGTCTGGCAGCACGGCCACTGGCCTGTTTCTTCTGTATTCGGCGCTGACCGGGGCTACACTGTCGTCCATTTTTGTTATTTACCCCATCGCCTCCATCACCAACGCCTTTCTGGTCACCACGGGCACCTTCCTTGCCATGACCGTGTACGGCACGGTGACCAAGCGTGACCTCACAGCTATGGG
>JAQVZK010000273.1 GCA_028708195.1 Desulfovibrio sp. | reverse complement strand
ACGCCGAAGCATTGCGCGGCTGATTGATGACGACGGCAACACCCACGATGTAAAGCCTGAAGACCTGGGGCCTGGCAACCTCATACTTGTGCGCCCTGTCGAAAAAATTCCGCTGGACGGGACGGTGCTTGAGGGAGATTCACAGGTTGACACCTCCCCTCTTACCGGAGAATCCGTCCCGCTGCGGCTTTTGCCCGGCAGCCGGGTGCATGCGGGAACCATCAATCTTAATGGCGCTCTGCGCATAGAAGGTACCGCGGCCTTTGCCGAGTCATCCATTGCGGGCATACTTGAGATGGTGGAAACAGCCGTAGCCCGCAAGGCACCAACAGAGCGCTTCATTACGCGCATGGCGCGCTGGTATACCCCGGCGGTTACGGGCCTCGCCCTGCTGGTGGCTGTGGTTCCGCCGATTTTGGGTTTTGGCGATTTTTCGCAGTGGCTCTATCGCGCTCTTGTGCTTCTGGTTATTTCCTGCCCGTGCGCCCTGCTCATCTCCATACCGCTTGGTTACTTTGGCGGCATCGGCGCGGCATCACGCAGGGGTATTCTCATCAAGGGCGGGGCCGTACTGGACAGTTTGCGCGATATCAGAGTGGCCGCGCTGGACAAAACCGGCACCCTTACCGAGGGTGTTTTTGAGGTCAATGCCGTGCTGCCCGCCCCGGGCATTACACCCAACGACCTGCTGGCAACGGCTGCCCTGGCAGAAAGCCACTCCAATCACCCCATTGCGCGCTCGGTTATGCAAGCAGCCCTTGCAGCCAACATCGTGACCGACGACACGGCCATAACAGGCATGCAGGAACTTCCTGGCAAAGGGGTTGTTGTCAACACCGCAAGCACAACCCTTCTGGCAGGAAACGCCGCACTTATGGAGGCTCACGGCATTGCCCCCCAGGCAGTGACCATTCCCGGAAGTGTTGTCCAAGTGGCCCAGAATGGGCATCTGCTTGGAGCTATTGTGGTCGCGGACCGGCTTAAACCCCAGTCGCCGGAAGCCATCGAAGGGCTGCGCCGGATGGGAGTAGGCACCATAGCCATGCTTACCGGAGACCGCGAAGAACAGGCCCGCCCTGTGGCCCAACAGCTCAAGCTGGATATCCTCCAGGCTGACCTTTTGCCAGAAGACAAGGCCGGGGCCCTTGAGGCCCTTGGCCCCGTCAAACATACGCTCTTTGTGGGCGACGGCATCAATGACGCGCCAGTGCTGGCCACAGCAGGCGTTGGTGTAGCTATGGGCGGTCTTGGCGCAGAAGCCGCCATTGAAACCGCCGACGTAGTCATTCTGGATGACAACCCCGCCAGACTGCCCGAACTGCTGCGCATTGCCCGCCGCACCCGATCCATTGTCTGGCAGAATATCGTCATGGCGCTGGGCATCAAGGGCGTGTTTATGGGGCTGGGCATTGTTGGCTTGTCAGGCCTGTGGGAAGCTGTTTTTGCCGATGTGGGCGTGGCCCTTATGGCTGTGCTCAATGCCGCCCGCGCGGGAAAAATTGATATCAAATAAAGAGCCAAGATACCGCAACACAACAAAGGGCGTCGCTTACGAGCGACGCCCTTTGTTCATATATATGGAAGGAGCGAATGACCGTGAGGGGGGGGAGCATACAGCATGCCACCCGTCTTCACGTGCAAGGCTCTGCACCGGAGCATGTCCAACAAGGCAAACCAGAGACGGTTCCGCATCTGTTTTGCCAACAAAGAACCAGGGCGCGTCAAGGTTCACGCAGTGCATGTCTGCCACTTTGCAAATACAAAACTCTTCTTGCAAAACTTCAGCAGCATGGGCTTTTCCACCTGACCTACCCTTAGTAGACGCAAAATGTAGCCCGCCTGTTTCATTACGTATTTTTCTTTCCAGGCGCAGCACCTGCGCGCAAAAGCGCCTCAGCGTTTTTATCGTGCGAGGGGTCAGGAAAGCAGCAGTTTCAGATGGGTATAGGCCCGCGCGGTGGCCATGCGCCCGCGCGGCGTACGCTTGAGAAAACCGCACTGAATAAGATAGGGTTCGTAAATATCTTCAATGGTACGCACTTCTTCAGAACAGGCAACCGCCAGGGTTTTTATGCCCACAGGGCCGCCGTCATAATGCTTGATAAGCACTTCAAGCAGCTTGCGGTCCATCTGATCCAGCCCCTGTTCATCCACGTCCATACGCTTGAGCGCGGCAGAAGCCTCATTGCCCGTTACCTGACCGTTGCCGTGCACCAGGGCAAAATCCCGTACGCGGCGCAGCAGCCGGTTGGCGATACGCGGCGTGCCACGGGACCGACGGCCAATTTCCTCCGCTCCTTCAGGCGTGATGGATACATCAAGAATACGAGCGGTGCGCTGCACTACGCGGGCGAGGTCTGCGGGGCTGTAATACTCAAGCCGGGCCACAATGCCAAAGCGGTCACGCAAAGGAGACGAAATAAGTCCCATGCGGGTGGTGGCCCCTGCCAGTGTAAAGGGTTCAAGATCGATTTTGACGGTTCTGGCTGCCGGCCCCTGCCCGATAACGAGATCAAGCTTGAAGTCTTCCATCGCGGGATAAAGAACTTCTTCCACTGCGATGGGCATACGGTGGATTTCGTCCACAAAGAGGATATCGTGACGCCCCAGATTGGTGAGGATGGCGGCCAGATCACCGCTACGCTCAAGCACGGGGCCCGAGGTGCAGACAAGATTAACGCCCAGCTCGGCAGCCATGATCTGGGCCAACGTTGTCTTGCCGAGGCCCGGGTTGCCGTAAAAAAGCGTATGGTCAAGAGCCTTGCCGCGCTCACGGGCGGCATCAAGAAATACACGAAGATTGGCGCGCAGATCATCCTGACCAATAAAATCATCGAGGCTGCGCGGGCGCACATTATCGTCAATGACGGCAGCGCCTTGGGGCTGACAAACGTCTGCCATCAGGATCTCCCTCTGGCCAGCGCTTTCAACGCGGCCCGCAGCGCGCCTGTCACGTCAAGGTCAGGTTCTTCAAGTATGAGTTTTTTGACCATAGGAGCGCACTCGTCCTCGGCATAACCAAGGTTGGCCAGACCATCAAGCACGTCACGAAAGACCGAACCCGGCTTTTGTCCCGTTGCGGTCAGCACGGCGGACTGCGGCGAATCGTCAACTTTAAGCTTGTACTTTAACTCCAGAAAAACGTGCTGAGCTGTTTTTTTGCCGATTCCTGACACGCGCGTAAGCGCCATCACGTCGTCGTCCAGCACTATGCGGCGCAGATCATCGGGTCTGTAAATGGATAAAATGGACAAAGCCGTACGCGCCCCGACCTTGGAGATGGAGACCAATACTTCAAAGGTCTGCCGTTCTTCAAAGGTTGAAAAGCCAAAAAGTTCCAGAGCATCTTCGCGTACGGCAAGGCTGGTGTACAAGGCAAGGTGCTCGCCTCTGCCGGGCAAGCCTGCCAGCGTGTGCGCTGGCACAGCCACTTCGTAGCCAACACCGCTTTCGGTGACAAGCAGACAGGCATTACCCCATATTTCGGCCAAACGGCCTTCCAGATAGGCTATCATGAATTCCCTTGCAGGTCTGAAAAGTAATACTGATGGTGCATATTGCCATACTGCTGCCTGCCGCTC
>JAQVZK010000272.1 GCA_028708195.1 Desulfovibrio sp. | reverse complement strand
GGGCTCATGACAATGTTATCAGTA
This sequence comes from Desulfovibrio sp., assembly GCA_028708195.1. GTDB lineage: Bacteria > Desulfobacterota > Desulfovibrionia > Desulfovibrionales > Desulfovibrionaceae > Desulfovibrio. Next base: position 3,564 of record JAQVZK010000272.1, on the reverse strand, counting down.
CCAAAAACGTCACGTACAGCCTCACGTGCGAAAAACCAGCCGCTGCTGCCACCTGTGAGAATGACCTTGTGGATGCTTTTTTGCCGCCTGATTTCGTAAAGGATGTCCTTGAACCAGGATATGAGGCCCACCTGGCGGCCTTGCAGCATATCTCCGGCAGTTGCCCCAAGCGCACCCCTGTTGGCATACTGGCGGAGCATACCCAGGAGTGATGCTGAAGCGGTATAGCTTTCAGCCGCGTTAACCACCTGTTGCCATGTGAGCTCGTGCAAATAGGCGTGCTTTTGTTTGCCCTGCGCATCGAACCATGACAGATGCAGGCTGACGGCACTGTTCACATCCTGCTGCAGTAACGTTGAAAAGCGTTCTTTTTCTGCCTTGCACAAAACCCAGTGGACGTAATATTCGCAACCATCGGCCTGTACCTGCTCGTGCAGGTTCGGGTTGTGGCGGCAGAAAAGCTGAAAGATCAGGTCGTCAAAAAGGCGTCCACCCAAGAGGCGGTCGCCGCCGCACTGCAAGATGTCCGAATTTTCAGCCAGGGTGAAATCGCAGGTGCCACCGCCGAAATCCAGTATGAGCAGGCTGTGCTCCAGGTCGTCCAGCTCTATGGCCCCCGACTGAAGGCAGGAGATCATGGCCGCGTCAGATTCCTTGATAAGGGCGGGGGTGGGCCAGCCAGCATCCTTGAAGCATTGCGAAAGGCTTATGCCAAAGCTTTCACGCGTGCGGGATGGAATGCCCACAAATATCTGACTGTCTGGCTCAAGCGTATCCTGCGGCAATTCATTGCGCAGCATACGTAAAAAGTCTGTCATCCAGCGCGCGGCCCCGGCATTGTCTTCACCAATTTCAGGTTTGAACTGGCAGCGAAGCTCGCGGCGGGAGCGCATGTTCAGGTTGGCGTAATACTCGCTTTCCGCCAGATGGCCGATCAAAAGCGGCGCATCGTCTTCATAAAGAATGGCGGTTTCAACACAGCCGTCCGGTGCGCTGATGCGGGGGAGCACCACGGGGTGCGGGGCCGATGAATTTTTATGCGCGCCGTAGACGTAGGTGTTGCTGGTGCCAAGATCGATGCCCAGTATTTTCATGCGCTGGCCCTCCCGACGGAGGTGACTTCTTTTTGCACATGCCCCTTGATGACCGCATCACCAACCCGGGAACAACGACGTAAAACACGGCAATGGTCACCGTTGTTCACAAGGCCAATGGTATCGTAAAATTCTGCGTGGGTAGCGTCGTCCCAGAGGATATGTGCATCGTCTTCGGTTATGTTGTACCCCATAAACGCAAGCTGCTCTGTGAGAAACTGTCTGGTCTCGCCGTCCATACCGTCCAGCAGGTGGATGACGCTCTGGGCCAGGGGGCAGTCGTTTCGTGAGCACTTGCCCACGGGCGGTGAGGCCAGTTCTGTGTCCTTGAGGCTGTCCAGCTCTGTTTGCAACTGGTCCCAGGCAGAGAAAAAGGTCATGAGGTGGCGCGCGCGAGCCTGCGTCTGCTGGATCAGGGAAAGTTTGAAGGCAGTTATGTCTAGTGACGTGGTTTTTTTAGCCAGCAAAACAAAAAGAAAACCAGCCCCAAGCAGCAGGTAGGTGCGCTTTAAAAGGCCCGGTGCGCCACTTGTGCCCAAAACGGCGCTTTTAAAATCCGCCCAGGAGGTCAGACGCAGAATGCCAGCAACCATGCTGGCCGCGAAGGTTGCCAGGGTACCCAGGCCCAGAAAGATCAAAAGGCGGGTGCGTGCCTTGGGGTTGCCCGCCAGATACTCGGCACCGTAGAGCATGCCAAGAACCGTGGCCACACGGATGATTTCACCACCCATATCAATGATGCCCAGCAGGTTTGACAGCAGGCCGCCAATAAAAAATCCAAGAAAAACAATGCCCGCCATGCTCGGCAGAGAATATCGCTTTACATACAGGGTATCAGTAGAAAAATCCGGCATGTCGCGGGCAAGGCCCCATCGCAACTCTTCAGGGATATCGGCGGCGGCAGACTTTGCTGCGCACAGAGCCACAATATCTTCTTTGAGGTCAGAGAGAATCTGGTGGTGCTGCGTAAAATCCTTGGGAAAGGACGTTATTTTTTCAAGGGCTGCATCCGTAACGGGCGTTATGTCCGGCATGGATTCAGTGGCGGGTCTGGTCATTGTCATATGGTTGTCCCGGTTGTGGTGTGGGGCATGCATTCAGAGTGTTCATGCCGCTGCCTTGAAGGCGAAAACAGGGGAAATGTAGTGCTCACGTCATGAAAAGGTAGCGCACAACGCCGCCAAGTCAAGGGTGGTGCGGCTTACGCCCCGTACACAGAGTCGCGGCAAATGACGTGGAGCAGTTGAAGCGGGATCTTCGGGTGGGAATCACTGATGCGGGATATCGCGGGAGTAGTTGAGACGGAGTTGCCTGACGGGCAGGCCGGCAGATGCGCGCATGAAGCCAGCCCGGTTTTGGCCGGGCTGTTGCGCGCCCAAGTGAGCGCCGGAGCATTTTAAGGCGAAAATGCTCTAGACAAAGCAGCCTTCAAGCAATGGATCTTCGTCCAGAATGCGGCATGCCTCGGGCAGGCAATCGCGCAAAGAAAGCACGGTGAAAAAATTTTCTTTCATACTGGGGGCCAGGCGGATGGCCTCAAGCCATTCCTGTCGGGAGAAGGGGGCTGCGCGCGCGGCATCCCAAAACCCGGTTTTGGTGAAAACATCGGCCAGAAGTGCCGTGTTTCGCTCCTGAAACTGGCTGACAAAGTAGGTGGCCATGCCCACTTGAAGGCCGTGCAGGTGCGGGTGGGCCGAGGTGGCATCGAGGGCGTGAGAAATAAGGTGTTCGCTGCCACTTGTGGGCCGTGAACTGCCGCAGATTTCCATAGCTATGCCGTTAAGCATGAGGGCCGTGCCCAGTAGCGCCATGCCGGGAGCGTCATAGGAGGGATTGGCGAGAAACTGGTGTACCGTGGCGTCTGAAAGCAGGGCAGCCAGGTCGTTGACAGGCTCCCCCTTGTTGTGAAAGGCCAGCTTCCAGTCATAAACAGCGGTGAGCTTGGCAACCAGGTCGCCAACGCCCGACAGCCAGAGAGACCGCGGGGCTGAAAGGCACACGTCCACATCTATGATGACGCCCTGAGGCAGGGTGGCTGCCAGGGAGCGGCGTTTTCCGTGCATGGTCAGGCTGGACTGGGGGCTGCAAAAACCGTCGTTGGAAAGAGATGTGGGCACGGCCAGGTAGGGAAGCCGAGCCAGAAAAGCCAGATATTTGGCCATATCCAAGGCTTTGCCGCCGCCCAGACCCACTATGGCCGTAGTTTTTTTGGGCAGAAGGGTAAATATTTCAACCACATCTTCAAAGCTATTGCTATCAACATCAATCCAGGGGCCGGTATGGATGTGGTTTTCCTCCAGCCCGTCCCGCGCTTTTTGGGTTACGGTGTCCGGCAACTGGCCGGTCAGTACCAGCACATCGGTGAAGCCGGAACGGCTCAGGTAGATGCCGAGGCGTGACAAAGCGCCAGGTTTGATGCGTACAAGGTATGGGACGCGGATATGGCTGTTGTTCATCGGGTGTCCCCTTG
>JAQVZK010000271.1 GCA_028708195.1 Desulfovibrio sp. | reverse complement strand
CGCCCTTGCCCAGGACCGAAACGAAGACTTTACGCCAGATTATAATGCGCTCATGCAGATATCTTCGCTGTGGGGTGACAGCGGCGAAGAAATGGATGAAGAGCTGACCAAAAACCTTGAAGAAGGGCTGGCGCTCGCGCTGGAAGACTGGAATGAAGCCCGCGCCACCGAAGGCCGCGCCCTGGGCACCGACATGCACTCACGCATCCTGCGCATGGAAGAATGGACGGGGCTTATTGCAGAGCGCGCACCTGCCATCAAGGATGAACGCGCCAACGTCCTGCGCGAACGCCTTGGCGAGGCGCTGGCCCAGAACGGTCAGGAACTGGAAGAAGGCCGCTTTTTGCAGGAAATAGTCGTTCTGGCTGACCGCCTGGATGTGAGCGAGGAGCTGACGCGCCTGACCACCCACCTTGAGCGTCTGCACGACCTTTTGCAAACAGGTGGCGACGCGGGGCGACGCCTGGATTTCACCCTCCAGGAATGCTTCAGAGAAATTAACACCTGCGGCAACAAACTGCCGGATGTGCAGCTTTCGCGTCTTGTGGTGGACTTTAAAAATGAACTGGAAAAATGCCGCGAGCAGGTCCAGAATCTGGAATAAACCATGTCTCGTGAACGCCTGATTAATATTGGTTTTGGTAACTATGTTCTGGCGGGCCGTGTCGTTGGCATTGTCAGCCCGTCATCGTCGCCCATGAAGCGCCTGCGTGAAGACGCGCGGGCTCAGGGGCGTCTTATTGATGCGACACAGGGGCGCAAAACGCGCTCCATACTGGTGACGGACTCAAACCACGTTATCCTTTCGTCCATCCAGCCTGAAACTATCAGTCAACGTTTTGCTCAAGAGGAAGGAATCTGATGCCCCGTAAAGGCATTGCCCTGGTTATAAGCGCGCCCTCCGGCGCGGGAAAAACGACATTGGTCCAGCGCCTTCTGCGAGAATTTCCCCAGTTTGGCTACTCTATTTCCTGCACCACCCGCAAACCCCGACAAGGCGAGGTAGACGGCAAAGACTACGTCTTTCTCAGCCGTGAAGAATTTGAGCTGCGGCGAACACAAGGATATTTTGCCGAATGGGCAGAAGTGCACGGCAATCTTTACGGTACGCCGCTGGCTCCGGTGAAAGAAAGCCTGCAACGCGGGCAGGATGTTATTTTTGACATTGATGTACAAGGCGCGGCCCAGTTAAAGCTTTCTCTGGTTGAGGCCGTCTTTATTTTCATCCTTCCTCCCAGCATGGCCGAGCTGGAACGCCGCCTGCGCAGCCGGGCCTTGGACGACGAAGCCACCATTGAACGCCGCATGACCAATGCCCGGCAAGAAATGCGCGAATCCCACTGGTACGATGCGCTGGTGGTCAACGACGATCTGGACACGGCCTATGACGCCCTGCGCGCGGTCTTTGTGGCGGCACGCCTTGCACCGTTTCGCAGTCCCGGCCTGCTGGATTCTTTGCTGGACTGCTGAGCACAGCTTTACAGTCCACAGATCAGGCAGCGGCCGCACTACATGCGGGAGATGACACGCAATGAAAGAACTGGACACAGGTTCATGACAAAAGCGCTTTCCAATCCACAACTGGTGGTTGCTCTGGATGTGCCACACACATCCGTTGCCCTGACACTTGCCCGCACGCTGGCAGGCACCGCCCCCTGGTGCAAGGTGGGCATGGAAATGTTCACCCATGCTGGCCCAGCCTTGCTTGAAGAGCTGGCTGGCCTTGGCTACAAGATATTTCTTGATCTCAAGTTTTACGACATCCCCCACACGGTGGCCCAGGCAGTCAAGGTTGCCGCAGGCATTGGTGTGGACATGCTCACACTGCACTGCCAGGGAGGCGAGCGCATGTGCCGCGCTGCACGGGAGGCTGTGAGCAGCCTGCCCGGTAAAAAACCGCTACTTTTTGGCGTTACCGTGCTCACAAGCTTTGCCCCGGGTGAAATGCCGGGCGTAAGCGAAAGCCCGGCCGATTTTGCCCTTACCCTTGCCAAGGGCGCGCAGATGTGGGGCCTTGACGGCGTGGTTTGTTCTGGTCACGAGGCTTCCGGCATCAAGGCATCCTGCCCTGGGCTCATGTGCCTGTGCCCGGGCATACGCCCCCCCGGCTCTGCTGTGGACGACCAGCGCCGCACGATGACGCCAGCTCATGCCGTGGCTGCCGGGGCAGACTACCTTGTGGTGGGCAGGCCCATCATCGCCGCACACGACCCGCGCGCTGCGGCCGAGCAAATTTTGGCAGACATGACTTCTGCTGTAGCTGGTATTTAAACTTTTTCAAAGGTAAATGCTCTAACGCTGCACAAGAGTGCCGCGCCGCAACGCGGCGTGTATTCTACCGGAAATTGTGTTTTTGGGCAGAATGACAACTTTGCAATGTGAAGCATCGCAAAGTTAATCTGTTCTAGAAAATGGGGATTCAGATGTCTGGCCAGGAAATGACAAAAACCACGCAGGCAGCCTCCATACCAGGCTCAAATGCAACACCGGGGAATAAAAAAACCGAAGTGCGCGGCGTGTTTTCCACGCAGGAAGTGCGCCGGGTGGGCACTGGTACCACAACCCGCAAAACAGTACAAAAAAACTTCTGGTTTATTGAACAGCACGGCAATGTCTATGAATGCCAGCCGCTCAACACCAACTACGTGCCAAGCGGCCCCAAACGCAAAGTCACTATGGACGAACTGATTGCCAAGTTCGCCCCCGAGCCGGAGTTTTATCTCAACTCAGTGTTTCCCAAAATGCAGGAAATGCAGCGGGCAGTCAGCAATGGCGACGACCACAGAGAAAAAGGCGAAAGCTTCACCGCCGAGTTCGAGTATTCACGCGCCCTCAAAATTGATGAAGACAACGTGCGGGCCAACTTTGGCATTGGCCTTACCTACCTTGAACGCGGCGAGGCCGACAAGGCGCAGGATATTTTTGAACGTCTGGTAAAACTGGACGGCGCTTTTGAAGCAGAACACAAACATCTGTTCAACGACTTTGGCATCAGCCTGCGCAAGAACAAAATGCTGCAGCAGTCGCTGGAATACTATCGGCGCGCGCTCGAACTGACAGAGAATGACGAAAATCTTTATATGAATCTGGCTCGGGTACTGCTCGAAACCAAGGACATCAACGGCTGCGTTGACAGTCTGCTCAAGGCTCTTGCAATTTCCCCCAGACACGACGCTTCGCTTAAATTTCTTGCCTGGCTTATCCAAAACAAACTCGTGCCCGCCGACAAGGTTGATGGCGTCCGCACTGCCCTGCAGGCCGTGGCCCAGGGCGCAGGCACCACATCCTGAAATTGATACAAATCTGAGGCTTCGTGAAAAACTGGCTTTTCCGTTCGCCCCCTACGGGCATTCCCGCTTCACCGCCCTCGTCGTGGGCAGAAGACCTTTCCATTTCCCCCCTGCTGCTGGAGATTCTCTGGCGGCGCGGCTTTGCGCAAAAGCAGACCATCAATGCTTTTCTTGATGCACGCCTTGATACGCTGACCCCACCCCACTTGTGGCCCCAGGTTCCAGAAGCCGCCCAACTGCTGGCCAAAGAACTGCTGGCGGGCAAAAAACTGGTGGTCTGGGGCGACTACGATGTGGACG
>JAQVZK010000270.1 GCA_028708195.1 Desulfovibrio sp. | reverse complement strand
CAGACATAGTTATACATTCCACGACAAAATATATGGATGGTCACGCGCTGCAAATGGGCGGCGTGATTGTTGACAGCGGCAACTTTGACTGGACCAGCGGAAAGTTCCCCGAATTTACCGATCCAGACCCCTCATACCACGGTCTTGTCTATACCGAGGCCTTTGGCAAGGCGGCTTATATTGTCAAGGCGCGTGTGCAGCTCATGCGTGATATGGGCTGTTGCCAAAGCCCGCAGGGCGCTTTTTACATCAATCAGGGGCTTGAAACCCTGCCCTTGAGAATGGAGCGGCACTGCCGTAATGCCGAAAAGGTCGCTGCTTTTCTGCAGGAGCATGGCAAGGTGGCTTCTGTCAGCTATCCACGTCTGTCGGGCAACGTCAACAAGGCCCTGGCCGACAAATATCTGCCTGACGGATGCAGCGGTGTTATTTCCTTTTCCCTCAAGGGCGGGCGTGATGCTGGCGTGCGCTTTATTGACAGCCTGAAGATGATTTCTCTTGAGGTGCATGTGGCAGACATCCGTACCTGCGTACTGCATCCGGCCAGTTCAACGCACCGTCAGTTGTCCGATGAGCAGTTGCATGATGCGGGCATTACCCCCGGTTCTATCCGCTTGTCTGTGGGGCTTGAACACATAGACGACATTCTTGCCGACCTTGGGCAGGCTCTGGAGCAGGCATAGTTCAGAAGGTTTTTATCAAGGTTGCAGGGTATGATAAAAGGCGGCGGGAGTTATTCCCGCCGCCTTTATGCGTCGTGCGAATCCTGGTTTGTATCAGCGCTTTTTTCTGCCGGAAAACATGTTTTGAATCTTTTTGGGCGAAGTGGGGTAGCGAAATCCAGCCTCAATGAGGCGGCGGGCGGCATTATCGCGCCCGACCCTGCTGGTGCCGCCCATCACCACTGCCAGCATGCGGGTTTTGCCCCTCTGGCCCGTCACAATAAGGTTGTAGCCCGAGGCCACTGTCCACCCGGTTTTGAGCCCGTTAACGCCAGGAACCTGGCCCAACAAGGCATTGGTATTGCGTGTTTTTCTGTCTCTGTACGTAAACAGGGTCACATTGTGGTAGCGCAATGCCGAGGGATGCGCCCGAAGATAGGCGCGCGTCATGAGGGCCATATCCCTGGCTGTGGTTTTTTGTCCGGCGGCGGGCAGCCCCGTGGGGTTTTTGAATGTCGTCCGCTTCATGCCCACGGCCTTGGCCTTCTGGTTCATGGCGCGCACAAACTGCCGTTCATTGCCGCCAGTGCGGCGGGCTACTGCCGTGGCTGCGTCATTGCCTGAAACGACGGCCATGCCAGTCAGTAATTGAGACAAGGGCACGCGCTCGCCAGCCCGCAGATGCATGGATGATCCGCCCACAGACGCCACTTGGGGGGTGATCTTGATTTTTTCGCCCAGCTTGATTTTTTTGGCTTTTATCTGGTCCAGAGCCAGATACATGCTCATGACCTTGGTCAGCGAAGCCGGGGGAATGGCCATATCAGGATTTTTTGAATACAGCACCGCTCCCGTGTCCATATTGACAAGAATGGCGGCACGCACGGGCATGGCTGCCTGAGACAGCCTGGGCAGGGCGCAAAAAAAGACAAGGCAGGCCAGAAAGATGCTGGCCACACACTTGAAGTGGCGGCGGTGCGTCGGGTGGCCGTGGTCGGCATTGTGCGGGGCGCGTCCAGCAGCGTGTATGCGTGGCATATCCACAACCGGATAAACGGCACGAGATTCTGTATTAAGCATTATACCTGTATGTGCGGTTGGCTTCCTCCACCGCCTGCATGGCAAAGGCCAGCAGCACAGGACCAACAATAAGTCCTACCGGGCCAAAGCTTGAAAGGCCGCAGAGAATGGAAATAATCAGTACAAAAAATGGGGCATTGATGCCCTGACGCAAAAATAGTGGGCGTAGGACGTTGTCCACGCCAGCAACAGCCAGCATGCCCCACACCGCCAGGCCCACAGCGGCCATGGTCTTGCCGGTAAACCAGAGCGAAATGCACAGGGGAACCCACACAAGCGCCGTGCCCACCATCGGGATGGGGGCCACCAGCGTGGCCAGCAAGCCCCAGAAGGCGGGCTGATTGACGCCTGCCACGGCAAAAGCCACGCCGCAAAGAAGGCCCTGAGCCAGGGCCACCAGAACAATGCCAAGCATGATGCCGCGCAAAGCCCTGTGGATGGCGGCGATAAAGCGTCGCAGCATGGGCTGCGAAATACGGAATATTCTGCTCGTGACTTTACGGATACGCCGGGAATAGAGTGTGAAGATCACCGTCAGGCTTATGAAGAGAAAGCTGGTCCACAGCACCGTCATGGTGCCGCCCAGAAAGTCCACCCCGCGCGACAGAAGCACGCTCATGGCGCTGTCGAAGAAATTGTCGAGCTTCAGAAGCAGGTCATTAAAAATACGCTCCAGGCGCGGGTGCTCTGTAAGGCTTTGCCGCCATTCCTGGATGTAGTTTACCCACTCCAGGGGCAGCTGAAAGTTATTGGCCTGAAGTTCGCGCAAACGCGTAAACCCCGCTGCTGCCTGTGGTGACACCAAAAGTACCAGTACGGCCACGGGCACCACAAGGGCCGCCACCAGCATGCCTATGTAGGCGTAGAGCGGCGTGGAGTTGGAAAGAGCCAGTTGGACACGACGCATGAATGAGTCTGGCGCGCTTCGTTCCAGCTTGATGCGCCAGGATCGTGCCTTTTGGCGAAGTTTGCGGTACTGGGGCAGCGTCAGACAAGACAGGCATGCGGCCATGAATATCGTTACGGGATTAGGCATCAGCAACAGATAGCAGGCCAGTACGGCGAGCAGATAGAGTAAACGGGGCAGTGTCTGTGTCATTCAATGAGCCTTACGTTGCGGACGCCTTGTATAGATGTGCCGGGCAAAAGGCCAAGCGTTCGCAAGCCTAGCAAATAGATGTGGGGTCTGCCAAGCCTTACGGTGCGTAGCAGAAAAAAGAAGCGTTTCAAAAAGGGGCTCAGCCTTGCTGGTCATTTGTGGTCGGTAAGGAAAACTTCCAGGGGGCGGCGCGCGCCTATTTTCAGGGCGGGCTTTGAGCCCCGGCCCTGGTACGTCAGGTATTTTGCATTGCAGCCCAACAGGTTGCCTGCGCCAGGCTTGGCGGAACCGCAGAATTTTGATCCCAGCCTGTGCGCCACGTAATGTCTCAGCTTGGAGCCGAAAACAGAACCGCCCCAGGCGCTGAAGAATTTTCTCGCGCACTGGGGCGTATCTGTTCAAAAAAACGGCCTGCGAAATAGAAATTTGCGCTGGGCCTTTGGTCAGACTGGACCTTGATAATGGAAAAAAATTGTAGCCTGGCAGCGTAAGCACTACAGCTTGGGCATCGCAACTTTGGGAACAGAGATGTTCTAAGCTTGCAAGGCACCCGCAGTGACATTACCAGTGCAGCTAAACGGCGCTGACGCTTTTGTGGCGGGCGCTTGCCCGCTAGTCGGCCGTTGGGGTAGGGCAGGGTACACTTCTCTAGCCGAGATTTTTACTGCCCTTGAAGCTGACGCCAATGATTTCGTAGGTGACGCGGCCGCGCGGAATCTCCACAGAAACCTCGTCGCCTTCTTCGCGGCCCAGAAG
>JAQVZK010000269.1 GCA_028708195.1 Desulfovibrio sp. | reverse complement strand
CTGCGGAACTTTCAATGGCGGTTCCTGCAGATGAATCTTGGGCAGAGCCTACCTCGTGCCCATCCCTACTTTGCGGTCTTTTTTCGGCTTGAAGAGCTTATAATAAAATTTCTCAATATAAACTGAACTGTTCCTACGAAGCTAGGAGACATTTTTTGCCTGCCCTGATTGACAGGGTGCAATTCTTTTGAGATTTTCTAGACATTGAAAGCGCCCTTGGGGCTTAATAGAGAATCCCGTGAAAAACGGGAGCGGACCCGCCGCCGTAAGTCGGATACATGCCATCTTTTTTAATGCGCCACTGGGCTGATACCCTGGGAAGGCCAAAGGGTGGTCGACAAGCCGGAAGACCTGCTTTCAATAATAATTAACAGCTGCCGGGTATTCCTGCGCAGACTCAGTATGGGTTGTCGGTACGGGGCCTTTGCCGACCAGTCCATTACCCGGGAGTGACCTGCTCCCGACGTAAGGCACGCCTTTTGGTTTTAAAACCATCGCCCCAGTAGGTCATTGGTGTTTTGTTTGTTGGTATTGCCAACGAACCTTTGTTCACAGTTGTTACGTTTGGGAGTTTTTCTCCATGCCCGCCAGCATTACCAAGCGCGATGGCACGGCAGTGCCCTTTGATTCTGTCAAAATTCTCAACGCCATTACAAAGGCCAATCAGGCTGTTGGTGGCGAAGATATGACCCCTACAGATCTGCTTTTTGTCACAGAAAAAGTCTGCAAAAAACTTGATGCGCGTGATCTCAAGCACGTTGAAGAAATTCAGGACCTGGTCGAAGAAACCCTGATTCAGTACGATTACGCCAAAACAGCTAAAGCTTATATTCTGTACCGCGCCGAGCATACGAAAATTCGCAATGCGGAATCGTATCTCATGGATATATATAAAAAGCTCACCTATTCAGCGGCCATTCACGAAGATATCAAGCGCGAGAACGCCAATATTGACGGCGATACCGCCATGGGAACCATGCTCAAGTACGGTTCTGAGGGCTCAAAGTATTTTATCGACAACTATATTCTGCCCAAGGATGCCTCTGCAGCCCATATTAATGGCGATATTCACATTCATGACAAAGATTTCTATATGCTCACGGAAACGTGCTGCCAGATAGATCTCATCCCCTTGTTTAAAAACGGGTTTTCCACCGGCCACGGCTACTTGCGTGAACCCAACGCCATTGAAAGCTATTCGGCTCTGGCCTGCATAGCCATTCAGGCCAACCAGAATGAAATGCACGGCGGGCAGAGTGTGCCGCACTTTGACTTTGCTATGGCCGAAGGCGTGATCAAGACGCACCGTAAAGAATACGAACGGGCTTTTACCGCGTTTATGCGTATTGCCATGCACCTTGAAGCCACAGAAGCTGCGGCTTTTACTGAAAAGCTGCTGTCAGGCGTTGACCTGTGCCCGCGCCTTGGCAATGTGGATGCGTTTGGCCGCAAGTTGCAAGAGATTGTGCCTGCAGATCAAAAAGACGCGGTGGCAGCGGCCCACGCCTATGCTGCTGAAGAAGCCCTGAAGTACACCGAGCGCCGTTCGTATCAGGCTATGGAAGCCTTTATCCATAACCTGAATACAATGAATTCCCGCGCCGGGGCTCAGGTTCCGTTCAGTTCCATCAACTACGGCACCGACACTTCGGCCGAAGGGCGCATGGTGACGAAAAATCTGCTCAAGGCCACCAAGGCTGGCCTTGGCAACGGTGAGACATCCATTTTTCCCGTGCAGATTTTCAAGGTGAAGTCCGGGGTCAACTATAACAAAGAAGACCCCAACTACGACCTCTTTCTTCTGGCCATTGAAGTTTCAGCCATGCGGCTGTTCCCCAACTTCAGCTTTCTGGATGCTCCCTTTAACCTCCAGTATTACAAACCGGGCGACTATAACTCCGAGGTGGCCTATATGGGCTGCCGCACACGCGTTCTCGGCAATGTGTACGACAAGGACAGGGAGGTCACCTGCGGGCGCGGCAATTTGAGCTTCACCTCGGTGAACCTGCCGCGTCTGGGGCTTGAAGCCAAGGGTGACACCCAAAAATTCTTTGCCCTGCTGGATGACAGGATTGACCTGGTGTTTCGCCAGCTCATGCATCGGCTCAAAATTCAGAGCACCAAGAAGGTGCGCAACTACCCCTTCCTGATGGGTGAAGGCATCTGGCTTGATTCTGAAAAACTGGACTGGGATGACTGCATTGAAGAAGTGTTGAAGCACGGTACGCTCAGCATGGGCTTCATCGGCCTGGCCGAGGCCCTCATAGCGCTGCTGGGCAAGCACCACGGCGAAAGCGAAGAGTCCCAGAAGCTCGGCCTTGAGATTATCAACCATATGCGCAAGCGTTGCGATGATGAATCGGAAAAGGTGGGACTCAATTTTTCACTTATCGCTACCCCCGCAGAAAGTCTCAGCGGTCGTTTTGTAGCTTTGGACAGAACCAAGTTTGGCAGCATACCCGGCATTACAGACAAGGATTATTATACCAACTCCTTCCACGTGCCCGTGTACTGCCACATCAAGGCCTTTAGAAAAATTGAGATCGAAGCCCCTTACCACGCCATGACCAATGCAGGCCACATCACCTATGTGGAACTGGATGGCGACACGTGCAAGAATCCGGAGGCTTTTGAAAGCATCATCCGCTTCATGCACGACAATGGCGTTGGCTATGGCTCGGTCAACCATCCGCTTGATCGTGATCCCCTGTGCGGTTATGTGGGCGTCATCAATGGGTGTTGCCCACGTTGCGGCCGCAAGGAAGGCGAGGGCGTCAGCCCCGAACTTCTTGACGAGCTGCGTAAAAAGTATCCGCACATTCCCAAGTGGAGCTAAGTTAACTTGCTGTTAAGGCGGCCGCTCAGGCGGCCTGCCCAAGAACCTCATACTTTTTTTAAGCCTAAGGAGAAAGCCCATGTTGATGAAGTCGCGTTTGTATGAAGAAGTGAAGCCCGAGCAGAAACTGGTGGGACAGGGCATGACTTTTGAACGCACCCGCCGTATCACCGGCTATCTTGTGGGTACGCTTGACCGCTTCAACAATGCCAAGCGCGCCGAAGAACACGACCGGGTAAAGCATGCCTGAAGACGCGGCTTCGCGGCCTGTGCGTTTGTCCGGCATTGCGGAGGAATCCATAGTTGACGGGCCGGGGCTGCGATATGTGCTTTTTACCCAGGGTTGTCCGCACCATTGTAAAGGGTGCCACAACCCGCAGACGCACAGCTTCGACGGCGGCTTTCTTTTATCGGTAGAAGACGCGCTGAAGCAGTTTAATGAAAATCCGCTGCTTGCTGGGGTGACCCTTTCCGGAGGGGAGCCTTTTGCTCAGGCCGAACCCCTGTGTGCTGTGGCAGAAGGGGTGCAAGGCAAGGGCAAGACTGTGGTAACCTACACAGGGTATACTTTTGAACACTTGTGGCAGCGTGCCCAACATGATTTTTGGACCGCACGGCTGCTTGAGTTGACGGATATGTTGAGTGACTGGCCCTATGTGGAAGAGTTGCGTGATCTTGAGTTGCTTTTTCGGGGGAGTTCCAATCAGCGTCTTTTGAGCAGAGAAGACCGTCAGTCTCTTTTAGAAGATCTGCAAAAAAGCTGAAAGACAGTAC
>JAQVZK010000268.1 GCA_028708195.1 Desulfovibrio sp. | reverse complement strand
TAAAAAAAAGCAAAAAAGACAGAATTAATGGAAATATATTCTTATTTTTCAGATAGATAATATAATAATACAGGCCTGAAAAAAACGCGCCAACCATAAAGATGTCAGGCCGCACCAAAAGACCTGAATGAACAATCATGTCAATGCTTAAAAGCACAGTGACAAAAAGAAAAACGCTCCTTCTGTCTCCCCCTTTCAATACTGAAATCTTATAGGTGTAAAATGCGGTTATAAGCAGTGCGCCAAGCGACAGACTGCGCCCGATATACAGAAGGTGCGACGTATCGGGAAAATTTTTGACAAAGGGAGCAAGTAAAATCCAATAGAGAAAATGGTGGTGCTGAAAGTAATCCCTGTAAGGAATTTGCCCTTGCAGCATCAGGTAGGCAGAATACAGGTGCTCGTATTCGTCATGATCAAGAGGACGAAAGACGACGGAATAGCCCAGAACAAGCAGGCTGACGCCAAAAAGGAACAAACAAAGACAAAAGACCGAGGGTTTGTCCAAGGGGCTTGCGCCAGGTGCGCCCACCATTGCAGGTTTTATATCCATACTACGGTGACAGACCTGAGGCAGCGTGCGCCGCGCATCGTGCATCTCTTTGAATGCCTGCCCGTTGGGCAGACGGCCTATGGTGCCTGACGCAATGCCCAAGGCGCGTCGGCGTGCGCAGAGGCGTGTGCGGCAGCAGCGTCGGCAACGGCAGCGTCAGGGACAGCAGGGGCGTCGGCAACATCAGGGGTGCCTACTTTTCCTGTTTGGCTTCATGATATTCGCTTTCGGCATTAATCTTCCAGATATCATGCTTGCTGGCATTGTTGCCCAGAATATGGTCCACGCAGAAAAAGGACGTGAGCATGGAGTGGTCCATATTATTGTATCTGTGCTGGCCATTTCGGCCAACGCAATACAGCCCGCCCACCCCGGTCAGCCAGCGGCGGAGGGTTTCGATATCTTCATAGGTGTCAAAATACGCGGGGTATGCTTTTTTGACCTTTTCGCAGTGCGTATCAAGCACATCATCCCGGCTGATAATATTCATGGCCACCATTTCATCAATGGCGCGCCTGGTGAGTTCCTGCTCCGAAAGCCGCCAGAAATCGTCGCCTTCAGAACAGAAGTACTCCATACCGACCCACACGGTGTTCTCCGGGTCTTTGACAAGGTAAGGCGACCAGTTGTTGAATATCTGCAGTCTCCCCACCTGAACTTCGGGTTCCTGCACATATATCCAGCAGTCGGGCACGATATTGCCCAGGGTCTTCATCCTGGTGGTGTTTTTCAGTTTGAAGCGCTGCACAAGCAGCCCCACCGTTATGAAATCCCGATAGGGCAAGCCCGCAGCAATCTGGGCGACATTTTGCGGCACATCGACACTGCTCATGGCCTGCATGAGGTCCTTGAGCGGCATGGACGATATCACGGTGTCGGCCTCAAACACCTGCTGGCCTTCGGCCGTGTCGCAGACCACAGCGGTAACATTGCCCGCCTCGCAGACAATACGGCTTGCTTTGTACCCCTTCAGGATTCTGCCACCCATAGACGCAACATCGGCGGCCACCTGTTCCCACAGCTGACCAGGGCCAAATTTGGGATACCAAAATTCTTCGATCAGCGATGTTTCGGCCTTTCCACTGTCTTTTTGCCCCAGCGCCTTCTTTAGGCTGTCAAGCAGAAGCTTGAAAACAGAAAGCCCCCTGACCCGCTGCGCGCCCCAGTCTGCGGCAAGCTGAGAAGGATGTCGCCCCCAGACCTTGGTCGTGTACGATTCAAAAAACATGGCATAAAGCTCATGCCCGAACCGGTTGATATAAAAATCTTCCAGCGATTTTTCCTCTCGCTTGAACATACAGGACCACAGGTAGGAGAACCCGGCCCGCATGGTGCGCCACAGCCCCATATTGAGAAAAGTCGCCATCTTGAGGCTGAGCGGGTAATCGAAAAAGCGCTTGGCAAAATAGATTCTTGAAACCCGGTCACGCAGCAACATGACCCTGTCTTCACGTTCCGGGTCAGGCCCGCCGGGGGCGAGGGCCCGCTCCCTATGCAGTATCCTGTCATCCTTGGCAGGAGCGCCCTGCAGCGGCAGCATTTTTTTCCACCAGTCCATTATCTGCTGGTCTTTGGAAAAAAACCTGTGCCCGCCAATATCCATACGGTTGCCGTTGTGGCATACGGTTCTTGAGATACCGCCAAGTTCCTGCGTTTCTTCAAGAACAATAACGTCCACATCGCTGTTTTTAACAAGAAGATCATAAGCTGCGGTCAGTCCGGCCGGCCCAGCCCCGATAACGATGATACTTTTCATGAATCGCTCTTTATATTTGCGATGGTCTTGCGCAGTTGGTTGCGTATGCCAACATTGAATGAAAAATATTTGTGCGCAATAAAGGAATAGACGGTTATGACGCCAACGGAAAAAACATGCGCGAAAAATTGTGAAGAAACGGCAAAGCCAGCCAGTGCAATGTCTTCAATTTCAAAAAACAAAAGCAACTGCATGGAAAAATGGGCAACAACAGCCGTCAGAAGCGTACCAATGGATGCGACAACCAGAAATGTGCCAAACTGCTGTGAGAGCTTGCGCCCCTTGTACTTGAAGTTGAGCTTGTAATTCAGGGCAAAATTTACAAGCAAACCCGCACTGGCTGCAATAAAAACAGATACGATATATGGAAACACATTAGCATTATATAGCAGATAGCCACAAAGAAGGTTCACCAGAGCGGCTGTACCACCAAATGCGATAAAATATAAAAAGTTTCGAGAAAACAAAAAGTTAAACATACAGTCCTGAAAGCCCGTAGTATTCATGCCCACCAGGGCCGGACAAACCCGGCCTTCAAATCCGTAAGTCTTACGGTTGTAAATCTATACGCATCAGTAGGAAATTACAATGCGCGTGCCGGTTGCGCCACAGGGCAAAACATCCTGGCACGTTCTGTCGCTCAGGCAGTGTTTCACCCCTGACAACTGAGTGGTTTCGTGCACATTGTCGAGCGGTGATAGAGCCTCTTAATCGAAAAAATCAGGGGCAGCCAGCACTTTCTGCAGCTACCCCTGATTTTCACATTTTTTTACTCCGAAAAACAGTTTTACAATTTCTTGTCTCTACCGCAGCAGGAAAGCGTTGCCCGAACTTGCGGCATTTTCCCTGGCGCGCGCAGCCTTCTCTACTTGCCGTACCAGCACTTAGGCCAGGTGCAGGTCTGGCAAGAAAGGCAGTAGCCCCCCTCGCCCAGGCGTGCGAGTTCCGCACGGGTGATCTCGCGGTTGGCCAAAAGGCGCGGCAATACCAGATCCAGAAAGGTCGTCTTGTAGTAAAGCGCACAGGCGGGCACGCCAAGCACCTGCATGTCGCCCTCGGGGCCGGGTATGCGCCCCATAAGACTCATGGTGCCGGGCAGCACGGGCACGCCGTGCAAAACGTCGGTCAGCCCCGCATCAACCATGGCATGGCGGGTCACATCGTCAGGGTCCACCGAAAGGCCGCCCGTGGTGACCAGCAAATCAACACCGGCCTCGCGCATTGCGGCCACGGCCTTTGTCATCAACGGTCTGTCATCGGGAACAATATCCGTTTTCACCACGCTGCAACCCAGCATGGTGACCTTG
>JAQVZK010000267.1 GCA_028708195.1 Desulfovibrio sp. | reverse complement strand
CTACATGGTGCTGGCGGGGGCGGCTGGCGGCGCGCTTGGGTACGCGGGCGGCATGCTGCACGTCATCAACCACGTTTTCTTCAAAGACCTGCTCTTCCTTGTGTGCGGCGCAGTCATGTTTGCCACTCACAGGGAAACGCTGGAAGACCTTGGCGGTATTGGCCGCAAGATGCCCTTTACCCTGGCCATGTTCGCCATTGCCGGGCTTTCGGTCATCGGCGTGCCGCCCACCAGCGGTTTCTCGTCCAAATGGCTTATTTACCACGCGCTCATGCAGGCTGGGCAGCCCTTCCTGGCGCTGCTTTCCCTCATCGGCAGCGTGCTGACTATGGCCTATATCGCCAAATTCCTGCACGCGGCCTTTCTGGGCCAGCCCGCGCAGGACCTTGACGATATCAAGGAAGTGCCGCGCGCCATGCGTGTGCCCATGGGCATTCTGGCCGCGGGCTGCGTTCTGACGGGCATCTTCCCCGGTCTCGCGCTTGGCCCCATCAACTCCGTGCTGTTTGAATACGGCCTCATGCCGCTGAATGTGGGTATATCGGGCGTGCTTTCGGGCGCGGGAGCCTGGAACGCCACAGGCATGTTTGTCATGATGGCTCTGGCCTTCACGGGCGGCTACTGGTTTGTGAAGCGCTTTACCCGCCTGCGCGAAATTGATGTGCACACCTGCGGTATGCCGCCTGAAACGGCTACCAGCCGCATGACGCCTTCCAGCATATACGGTGGTCTCACCCGTCTGCTCGGCAATGGTGATACACCCAAGGAGAACCGCTCATGAGCGATACCCTGCTTGCCATACTGCACATGTGCGTCTTCCCCGGCGGGGCATTTGCCCTGATGGTGGCCATGTTCTTCAAAGGACTGGACCGCCGCGTGGAAGCCCGCCTGCAACGTCGCGTGGGGCCGCCTCTGATACAGCCCTGGCTTGACATTGCCAAACTTCTGACCAAGGAAACCCTGATTCCCAGGACGGCCTGCCGCCCGGCTTTTCTGCTGGCACCCGTCTTTGGCTTCACGGGCATGGCCGTCTGCGCGGCCTTCATACCCATCGCCGGCGTGTACAATGGCCTGTTCAATATGGGCGACTTGCTGGTGATTTTTTACCTGCTGCCCATCCCGGCCATGGCCATCATGCTGGGCGGTTCGGCCTCAAGTTCGCCTTACGGGGCGGTGGGTTTTTCGCGCGAAATGATGCTCATGTTCGCTTACGAAATGCCCTTGCTCATGATTTTGCTGGCTGTGGCCATGCTCACGGGCAAAACCCTGGCTGGCGGTGCCTGGGGAGCGGAATTTTCGCTCTTCAAGATTGTGGCCCTGCAGCAGCAGACAGGCTCCTTTGGTTTCAATCCGTCGATGATTCCGGCCTTTCTGGCCTACCTCATCTTTCTGCCCGGCACTATGGGTGTTGTGCCCTTTGATATTCCCGAAGCAGAAACCGAAATAGTTGAAGGCCCGCTGCTTGAATACGGCGGCCCGCTGCTGGCGCTTTTTCAGATCACGTCGGCCCTGAAGACCTTCGTTGTTCTGGGGTTGGGGGTTGCGCTTTTCTTCCCCGGCACCATATCTGAATGGTGGCCGATCAATTTGTTGTGGTTCCTGTGCAAGTGTCTCGCGCTCATGCTGGTTTCGCTCACCCTGGTCAAGTCGGCCACCGGGCGTTTCCGTATTGACCAGGCGTTTCGCTTTTATGTGACTGTGCCGGCGGCGCTCGCGCTGTGCAGTTTGATATTGGTCTGGGTGATGTAAGGAGGCCGCCGTGTCGCTGGATAACATGCTCAAAAAACTTTCCGTGCGTTCGCCGTGGCTGTTTCGCATCAACGCCGGTTCCTGCAATGGCTGTGACGTGGAATTGGCCACCACGGCCTGCATACCGCGCTATGACGTTGAACGTCTGGGGTGCCGCTACTGTGGCAGCCCCCGTCACGCCGACATTGTGCTGATCACCGGCCCCCTCACGACCAGGGTGCGTGACCGCGTACTGCGCGTGTGGGACGAGATCCCCGAACCCAAGGTTACGGTGGCTGTGGGCATCTGCCCCATATCAGGTGGCGTATTTCGTGAAGGATACTCCATCGAAGGCCCCATTGACCGCTACCTGCCCGTGGACGTGAACGTCCCCGGTTGCCCGCCCCGGCCCCAGGCCATTCTTGAAGGCGTGGTGCTGGCCCGGTCAATCTGGCTGAAAAAACTGGGCGTGGAGGAATAATATGGCGGGCTTTCTGAAAGTTTTATTCCGTAACCTGCTTGAAGGCCCCAGTACCGACCCTTTTCCTCTGGGTGAAACCTTTACGCCTGACCGCCTGCGCGGCCGGGCCGTGGTAGACCCTGATCTGTGCATGGGCTGTGGCATCTGCCGTCACTCCTGCGCTGCGGGGGCCATCCATATTGGCCAGCAGCCCGACGGGTCAGGCTTTACCATCACCATATGGCAAAATTCGTGCTGTCTGTGCGCCTCATGCCGCCATTACTGCCCCACCGGGGCCATGAGCATAAGTACAGACTGGCACTCGGCCCATGTTCAGACCGAAAAATATGCCAAGATTGAGCAACACACCATAAAATATGAGCCTTGCGTAGAGTGTGGCGCGCTTATGCGGCCCATTCCCAAGGTATTGGCTGACAAGCTCTATGCCTGGAATACCGAAATTGACACCGAATTGACGCGCAAGATGTGCCCCAAGTGTCGGCAGATTGAAGACGCAAAACGTAATGCCTGCCTGCTGCCCACGACAATTGATGACGCACCGGCTGTGAAGGCCGTCACCTCGGCAGCGCCCACAAAAGATTAGCGGCCCGGCCGCGGAGAACATATGCAATTGACCATTCACGGCAACGCCAGCGTCATTGAGGGCCTGACAGCCCTTTGCACTCATGAAGACGATGCCATACACCACAGTACCGACAGTTTCGGCAACGCCTACCACTGGTTTCGCCTGGGCACCCCCCGCATGCTCACCAAGGGTGCGGAGATTCTCTGCCAGGCAAATGCCCGCCTGGCCATGGTGACGGCCTATAACCGCCGCCAGCTCAGCGAACCCATGCAGGAAGTCTGCTATCACTTTGAAATTGAGGGCGTCATTTACAATATGACCGTCACGCTTAACGGCGAATGGCCCACGGTGCCTTCTATCACGCCGCTGTTCGCCAATGCCGACTGGCACGAAAGAGAAATGATGGAGCTTTACGGCATTCAGGTCATGGGCCAGCCCAACCCGCGCCGCCTCTTCCTCGACGAAGAGCTGGACGCTGGCATTCTGAACGAAGCCGTGCCTCTTTCCATCATGATGAACGGGGCCTGCACCACAGATTTGTGGGAACGCATCCTCAAGGATAAGGAGAAGCGGTCATGACCAGCACCTTTACCATGCCTCTCGGGCCGGTACACGTCGCCCTGGAGGAACCGGTATACTTTCACCTGACGGTGGATGGCGAAATAGTACGCAACGTGGAGCTGACGTCGGGTCATGTGCACCGCGGCATGGAAGCCATGGCCACACAGCGCAACCTGATCAAGAACGTCACCCTCACCGAACGCGTGTGTTCACTGTGCTCCAACAGCCATTCCTTTACCTACAGCATGGCTGTTGAAAACGTGCTGGGCATTACCATCCCCGACC
>JAQVZK010000014.1 GCA_028708195.1 Desulfovibrio sp. | reverse complement strand
TTTTGGCCAGCCGGCCCAGAATGGCGGCTGGCCCTTCAAGCTCTTCTTCTTCAACGGGGCGGCGCATGATGATGAGTATGTACCAGACGTAGATGCCCAGAAGCACCAGGCCGTCCACCCAGGTGAGGGAGCCTTTGAGGGGGATGAACAGCGCATAGATGGTTGCCATAGCGAGAAAGAGCACGTCTGTGCGTTTATCGCTGTTCAGGGCAACGGCAGAATGGAAGCGCCCGGCGAAGATAAGCACAATTGTGGACCAGCCCACGCCGATGAACAGTCTGTTGGCCCCGGTCATGTTGGCAATGGCGTAGTGTGAATAGGGGCTGTCTGGCTGTTGGCCGGCCATCCAGGTAAAGTACATGTCCACCGCGTATTCGGGCAGCACGGCGATAAAGGCGACTACCGCCACAGCCACCGCTTGGGGCATATCCATCTGGGCTACTTCACAGGCCCAGGTGAGCAGAAAAGAAGCGCCAAGGATGGCCATCCCCGCAAGTGCTGTCACAAGCAGCGGCGAAATGTCAGATGGCGCAAGGTGTAGGGCCAAACCAGGAATGGTCATAAGCACCGCGATAATATAGGGCCTCAGGGCACGAATGGTCATGTTGTCTCCTTAAAATATAAAAAAGACCTTGGCGTTAACGCCAAGGTCTCACTAATCGGTAGAACCGACGACGGCACCAGGCCTAAGCCATGCTGTTGATGCCGTCCGGGTTTCAAGAACCCAGTTACTCCCCTTGAGATGTCAAGATATAGCCCGGGGCTTGGGATGTCAACAAGATGATGCATGCGAAGATAAGTGATAACTGAAAGTTATTATTGTAAAAAATAGTTTTCAAAAAAAATTTATGGCATGTGATGTGAGGCCTGCAGGGGGCCGGCTGTGCCCAGGCTGCCCAGGTGGCCCTTGCCAGCCCTCGGGCCTGTGGATAGTATATACTGAATTTTTCGCATAGCAGAAGAGCCTAGCCAGGAGAATATTAGTGAATATTACGTGTCCGCGTTGCGGCTTCAGCCGCCAAGTGCCCGCCAACCGCCTGCCAGCGCGTGCGGTTATCGCCACCTGCCCCCAATGCGCCTGCCGTTTTCGTTTTGCACCCGATACCGGCGTGCAGGACATTCTGCCGGATGCGCCTCAGGCTGGGGTTCAGGATCAGGCACAGGGTCAGGTTGCGGCCCCTGCTCCACATGATCATCCTAATTCGGACGATTTCCGGGGTTCCGGTGCCGAGATTTCGCGGGACCCGAGCGATTCGCAAGACCCTGGCGAAGACGATCCCCTGCCTCCGGGAGCCATTGTGCCCGGCAGCCCCGCCTGGTCGCGTGACGAGGCCGCGCAAAAGAACGCCCCAGCGCGCGAAAATGTGAACAGCAATGAGGATCAGGGCAATACGCAACCCCGAACCCGGGAAGCATGGCGCAACACTGACAAGCCAGGGACAGACAGGCCCAAGGCCGAAAAAGCTGATGATTACGATGACGATCCGCGTGCAGAAGCCAGCCGTGCTTATGAACGCGAGCAACATCGCCGTTATGGAGAAGATGACAGTTCCCACGGCCGCAAGCGCCCTGCTGCAGATACCGACCCTCACGCCGACGATGACGCCCATGACGGGTATGATGAGCAGTACGACGAGCACGCCGAGGGCATACCCTGGGAAACAGCCCCAGAGCCGGATGGCTGGCTTGCGGCTTTTTACCAGACCTGCATGCGCGTCATGTTTGGGGCGCAGCGCGTCTTCAGTCACGTGCAGCCCGGCAGCTCGCAAATGCGCGCCCTTATTTTTTATCTGTTGGTCAGTGTGATTCAGGTCATTGTGGAGCGTGTGTGGTCCGGGGTGTTCATGTCGCTCATCGCGCCCAGCGCCGCATCCGACCCGCAACTGGAAAAAATGCTCGTCATGCTTTCGCCGCAGATGAGCCTGCCAATGGTCATGCTGGTCAAAACGGGCATGTCTGTCATTCAGCTTTATGTGCTCAGCGCGCTGATCAACTTTACCTATGGCTTTGTGCGTGGCAGCCGTACAGATTTCAGTCAGGTTTTTCAGGTGCTGGCGTATTCTGCAGCGCCCACCCTGCTGTGCGTGGTGCCCCTGCTGGGGTCGCTGGTAGGTTTTGTCTGGATGGTGGCTTGTGTGCTGGTGGGCTGCCGCGCGGCGCTCAGGCTTACCTGGCCGCAGACCCTCATGGGCCTGGCCCCGGTGATTCTGCTGATTGCCCCCCTGATTCTCCAGATTTTTCAGGCTGCGCGCGTGTAATTGCGGCCTGACATGGGTGTTTGTCTGGCATGAACGTGTTACAGCCGTTTCATGACCCGCGAAGGGTTATGGAACGGCTGTGTTTTATGCTCTGGCACGCTTTTAGCAAATGCCAATATACTGGCGCTGTTCAGCAAGATTTCTGCGCTGGCCGAGCGAAAATTTCACGTGACTCTGCCCTGAAGGACAACCCCACCGGCTGGCCTTGAGCCAGGAGAAAAATATGCACACCTGCCCATCTTTTTCAGGCATATGGCGCGGCCCCAAAACCGCAGGCATGGTTTGGCCTTTGCTGCGCCTTGCGACCACCCTGGTGTTTGGCCTGATGCTTTTTCTGCTCTGGGGGTGCTCGCGAGCGCCGGACGACAGCCGCACATCATACTCGCTCACCGGGGATTTACGAACCCCCATACAGGTGCAGGTGAACAATTTTGTGCGTCGCCAGCCTCCGGCCATCTATGTTCGCCCCACGGAGCCTCTGGGCTACAGGCCCACGGCGCTCTTTGTGCCCTTGCGTACAGTGCAGCAGATGTCCAACGCCGTTACCTTCAGCAACATGTTTTCGCGCCAGATATGGCAGATATGGTTGTCGCTCAACGCTTTTTCTTCTCTTGAGTATGACGCCAACGCCGGGCCTTTTGAGCCGCAGCGCGGCCTTGCCATTGCCAGGGCGCGCGGGGCTGACATGCTGGTTGGCGGGTATATAAATCACTATATGGATGGCGGCTCCGGCGGCACCAGTTCGCTTTCGCTGGCAATGGAAGTGTACGACGTGAAGACGGGCACACTTTTGTGGTCAATGGCCCAGGGCGGCCTTATGGACGCGCGCCAGGTGCACGATTTTTATCTTTTCTCCGTAACAGAAGTGAACCCGGAGGACCCCTCGAGCCTTATTGCCCGCGCCCTGGCCTGGGATATGGGGCGTCAGGTGCTGGGTTGGGTTGACCCCAGTCAGGCGGGCAGGGAATCTTCGTGGACGGACATGTTCAAGGGCAAGGCTTTTTAGGGCTTGTTGCCGCACCGGCTTTTTTAAACGTACAGCTCTTTTTCAAGGTGACTACACAGGCGGCCCCTTTTCTGCCAGACGAGTACGCAAGCGTACACTGCTGGCATGAAGGGGGCCGTTTTATTTGTTCCCGCAGCAGGGCTCCGAGCAGACGCCCCGATGCCGCGTGCCCTTGAGGCAGTGCTCCCCCCACACAAAGCATTTCCCCACTCAAAAAACTCTTCCCCCCCCAAAAAAAAGCCATCATGCAAAAAGCCCAGAAGACAATGCGCTTGCCTGGACCTGTTTTTTTTGAGACATAACAAGGCCAGAACAGAACAGCAAAGGAAGACCTCATGCCCAAGGAACCCACGGCACGGCGCAAGGCCCGCCTGCTTGAAGTGTTGAGCCACCGCCAGCCCGATCTTACGCTGGTCTTGGCAAATATTCATGACCCGCACAATGTGTCGGCCATCTATCGTTCGTGCGATGCCTTTGGCGTCAGCCGGGTACATCTGTATTACACCAACACGCCTTTTCCCGTGCTTGGCCGCAAATCTTCGGCTTCTGCGCGCAAATGGGTAGAAAGCGTGCGTCATAAAGACAGCGCGGCCCTTATGGAGAATATGCGCGGGCAGGGCATGCAGGTGCTTGCCACATCGTGTACCCCCACGGCACGGCCCTTGAGGGAGTGGGATTTCACCAAACCCACGGCCATCATCATGGGCAACGAGCACGGCGGGGTGGAGCAGGAGCTGCTCGATCAGGCCGACGGCGAGCTTTACATCCCTATGTACGGCATGATCCAGAGTTTCAACGTGTCCGTAGCTGCGGCCATCATTTTGTCCGAGGCAGCGCGCCAGCGCGGGGACGCGGGCATGTACGGCAGCCCGCGCATAGAGGCGGCGGCTCTGGATGAAAAATTGCAGGAATGGCTCGAAAAATAGCCCGCAGGCCCGTGATATTTTTATGCGCCGCTTTCCAGCAAGGAAGGCGGCGCATCTGTATGTAGCGTGAAGGTGCTTATTAAATGGGCAAAGCTGCCGTGCGGCCCGAAAGGGGCGCGGACAACCATGTTCAATGTCAATCCGCTCTATTGTCCATAGCTGCTCGGCTGCACGTGCTTTTCAAAGTGTTTGCCGTTCCACTGGTAGCCAATGTCATAGGCCACAGGCACATGCGCCATGCCTGTGCTGGTCCAGAACAGGGGCTGAGCCCGCAAACCGCCAAGCCCAAGGCAGATCATGACTGTTGCCTGCACATCTGGGGGCAGCTTTTGATCCTTGGCAAAAAATTCCTCAATGGCGGGTTCAGGCGGGGTATCCACGGGCACAAGGCGGCCAGAGGCGTCCATGCGCCAGAGCTCCACCGTGCAGACGGTGCCGCCCAGAGTGCCTATGGCTGCGTCCAGAGACTGGTCGTTGCTGTGCCGAAAAAGCCGCAGGGCCACCGCCACATCATGAAAGGGCAGATTGGCGAAAACCATGATGTCTTCGGTTTCACCGGCCACTTCCCAGAAGTCGGACTGGCCTTTGCCCAGCAACTTCTGCTTTTCATGTGAACTCAGACCTTCGGGGGTGTTTTCAAAAATGCTTTCAGGCAGGCTGGCAAAAACCTCTCGCGCAGAGCGTTCTTGTCCGGCAGCCCCGGATTCGGCGGGGGCAAGGGCCAGAGCCGCAATGACGGCAAGTGCAAATACAAAAGTAAGGCTGCGTGCGCGCTGGCAAATCATAATATACTCCCTGCGCAGGCCAGTTTGATGGGCCCACGTTCGTAAAAATTTTTATACCGCCTTTGCCATTTTTTGTCCATGCAAGGTCGGCAGAGAGTGCCAGTTTTGTTTCTGCGGGCGGGCAGGGGGGATCTGTTTTGTTTCTGCATCAAAATCGGCGTGTTGGCTCAGTATTCAGGCCGGGGCCAGGGCCAAAGGAACAGAGCCATCTTGCCAATCGGCCTCGGCACGCTTACATATGCCCTCATGAACACCAGAACCAACAAGCCCTGCATCCACATCGAAAAGGCCCGCCAGCACAACCTCAAAAATATCAGCCTGGACATCCCGCGTGATGAACTGGTGGTCATTTGCGGGCCTTCTGGCTCGGGAAAATCCACCCTGGCTTTTGACATTGTGTACGCTGAGGGCCAGCGCCGCTACGTAGAATCCCTTTCGGCCTATGCCCGTCAGTTTTTGCCCCAGATGGACAAGCCCGATGTGGAAAAAATTGAGGGCCTTTCGCCCGCCATTTCTCTTGAGCAGCAGAGCGTGTCGCGTAACCCGCGCTCCACAGTGGGCACGGTTACAGAAATTTACGACTTTTTGCGTGTTTTTTTCGCCCGGCTTGGCCGTATGTACTGCCCCCAGTGCGGGCGCCCCATCGAGGCCCGCGCTGCGGACGAAATAATTTCTGACATCCTTGCCTTGCCGCGGGATGCCAAGTTCATGTTGCTGGCTCCGCTGGTGGAACTGCAAAAAGGCACCCATCAGGACAAGTTTAAAAAACTCAAGGCCGAGGGCTTTGCCCGGGTGCGCGTCAACGGGGCTTTTTACACGCTGGATGACGTGCCCGCCCTGGACAAAAATAAAAAGCACAGCATCGACCTTGTGGTGGACCGTCTGGTCAATAAAGAAGGCATCAGGGGGCGGCTGGCGGATTCGGTGGAGCTGGCCCTGCGCTATGGCGAAGGCCGCCTTGTGATCCACATGCCCGACAAGGCCGCCGCAGGGGAGGATGCCGACACCACGCATTCCACGTCCTCGGTCTGCACGCACTGTCGTATTTCGCTGCCTGCGCCAAGCCCGCAGCTTTTTTCCTTCAACGGGCCGCAGGGTGCTTGCCCGCGTTGCGTGGGCCTTGGCGGTGTTGATTATTTTGAGCCGCGCCTTATTGCGCCCAATACGGGGCTTTCGCTCAATACAGGCGTGCTCCTGCCCTGGGCTACGGACAAAATGTTCAGCCGCTACGAAGACGCGCTCAAGGCCTTGGGCAAGCGCTTCAAGTTCACGCTGTCCACACCGCTGGAAGAATTTTCTGAAGACGCCCTGGCCGCACTTTTTTATGGCGAGGACGAAAAAGGAAAGCCCGCGCGCGTTTCCCTTGGCCTGCGCCGTAACTGGATGGGCGGCAACGTGGCTCTGGGGGCCGGGGGCGATTACCAGAGCGAGCACTTCACGGCAGCCAGAAGCACGGGTGATGTGAGCGTTAACGACAAGCGCTGGCCCGGTGTCGTTCCCTTGCTTGAAAGCGGCATGCAGTACGGCGACGCCTGGCGCGAAGCCCTTTCGCGCTACCGGCAGACTATGGACTGCCCCGATTGCAAGGGCGCACGGCTTAACGTCAACGCGCTTTCCGTGCGGGTGGATGACCTCAACATAGCCGCCTTTTGCAGCCTTTCGGTTGAGCGCGCCCTGGAGTGGCTTGAAAAACGCGAATTTACGGGCCGCCATGTGGTCATAGCCGAGCCACTCATGAAGGAGTTGACCCACCGTCTGTCCTTCATGCGCAGTGTGGGGCTGGAGTACCTTTCCCTTGGGCGGTCCATGTCCACCCTTTCCGGCGGCGAAGCCCAGCGCATCCGTCTGGCGAGCCAGCTTGGTTCCGGCCTTGTGGGCGTGACCTATGTTCTGGACGAGCCTTCCATCGGCCTGCACCCGCGTGACAACGAGCGCCTTTTGGGCACGCTGCGTTCACTGCAGGCGCGGGGCAACACCGTGCTTGTGGTGGAGCACGACGAGGCCACCATCTGCGAAGCTGACACGGTTATCGAGCTTGGCCCAGGTTCCGGCGCGCACGGCGGCGAGATTATGTTTCAGGGCAACGTGGAGGACTTGCTGTCAAAGGCAGACACCCTCACGGCCCGTTATCTGCGGGGTGATGACACCATTGCCCTCCCGGACGCCCGGCGTGAGCCCAAGGGCGATCTGGTGCTGCACAACGTGACCACCAATAACCTGCAAAATGTGGACTGCCGCATCCCTCTTGGCGTGCTGACCTGCGTGACCGGGGTTTCCGGCTCTGGCAAAAGCTCGCTGGTGGTGGACACGCTTTACAAGCATCTGGCCCTGAACCTTGGTCTGCGTGTGGACCAGCCCGGCACGATAGGCGGCCTGGCCTATGAAAACGGCGCTGCCTCCATTGAGCGCATCGTGGCCATTGACCAGACGCCCATCGGGCGTACACCGCGCTCAAACCCGGCCACATACACCAAGATTTTTGACGAAATTCGCAATATTTTCTCTATGACGCAAGACGCCCGCAAGCGCGGCTACAAGCCGGGGCGGTTCAGCTTCAACGTGCGCGGCGGCCGCTGCGAAGCCTGCGGCGGCGACGGCCAGATTCGGGTGGAAATGCACTTTCTGCCCGACGTCTATGTCACCTGCGATGTCTGCAAGGGCAAGCGCTACAACCACGAAACCCTCGAAGTGCGCTACAAGGGCCTGAACATCGCTGAAGTGCTCAACCTGACGGTGCGTCAGGCCAGAGATCTGTTTGAAAACTATCCGACGCTGGAGCGCCGCCTGGCCGTGCTGGAAGAAGTTGGGCTGGAGTATCTGCGGCTGGGCCAGCCCGCCACCACGCTTTCTGGCGGCGAGGCGCAGCGCATCAAGATTTCACGCGAGCTGGGCAAGCGCTCTTTGCCGGGCACCATGTATATTCTGGACGAACCCACGACCGGCCTGCACATGCACGAGGTGGGCAAGCTCATCAAGGTGCTGCACGCCCTGGTGGACAGGGGGGCCAGCGTGGTGGTCATTGAACACAATACAGACATGATTCTAGCCTCGGACCACGTGCTGGATATGGGGCCGGGCGGAGGTGAAAACGGCGGGGTGATCGTCTCTGCCGGAACGCCCGAAGCCATTGTGGCTGACCCCAACTCCGTCACCGGACGCTTTCTCATGCAGGAAAGGATTGACAGGATTAAACGACGCATCAGCTAGCACTGCCTGGGGCAGATTGGCGTTGAGATGCTTTGTGGGGGAGGGACCCTCCCCCTAGAACTTTTATTTTGTCTCAGTTGCTGTGCAGAGCGTCTTCTGCACCAGGGCGGGGGCTGGTTTCAATCTGAACGACCACCCGCACCAGGCGGGTGGTCGTTGTCAGAAGGTCAGGCAAGAACCGGCGTGTACGGTTTTATGGGGCTGAAAAAAACAGGCTACAGCTTGCCCACCAGATCCAGGCCCGGCTTCAGGGTGGCTTTTCCCGGCTTCCAGCGGGCCGGGCATACCTGATCGCCATGTTCGGCCACAAACTGGGCGGCTTCAAGCTTGCGCAGCAGCTCTTCAGCATTACGGCCAATGCCCAGATCATGCACTTCATAAGCCTTGATGATACCCTCAGGGTTCACAATAAAGCTTCCTCGCAAGGCCTGCCCAGCTTCTTCAATCATAACGTGAAAAGCCCGCGCAAGTGAGCCAGCGCAGTCGGCAAGCATCGGATACCTGATTTTGGCTATACTGGCTGAAGCGTCGGCCCAGGCCTTGTGCACATAGGCGCTGTCGCACGAAACAGAATAGATTTCGCAGTTAAGTCTTTTAAAATCATCATACATTGCAGCAATATCTTCAAGTTCTGTGGGGCAAACAAAAGTAAAGTCAGCAGGATAGAAAAAGAATACAGACCAGTGCCCAAGCAGGTCGAGGTCGCAGACAGTTTTCAGATCGCCAGCATGATAGGCCTGTACAGAAAAGGGTTCTACCTTCGTGTTGATCAGATTGGACATGCTATTTTCCTTTTTTCAGCGGACAGTTTCACCCGTCCGGCAAAGGTGAGTTTCGCTTATTTTTGAAAACGATATTCAGTCTCAATATGTCTGTCAAGAAAATCAGAGGCGTCAGCACAAGAGTATTTGAAAAGCGCGCCAAGTTGAAGCCCAACGTAAATCCCTTGGTTTTTCATCTCTCTACGCAGGGTATGCTGGCTAAAGAATTGGGGCAATGTGCTCACGCTGTTTGTGGTTACGGGGTGTTCAGCGTAATCAGGCAGTTGTAATCCATTGCTTTTTGCCCGAAAGTACGTCACAAATAATGTTGCATAAATTAAACTCATGCTGCATCCGCCCCAAAAGCATATCCTGTTTTTACGTGGCACATACAGAGAAATATTTTAACATGAAACCGGGGGGAGGCAAATTATGACAGCAAAACAGCGCAACGCCTGCCTGGCGGACTTTTTGGAGTTCATGAACCATAAGGGGCTGAACACCACTTCGCAACGGCGCATCATTGCCGAAGCCTTTTTTGAGCTGCCGGGCCACCATTCGCTTGAAGAGTTTTATCAGCACATCCTGCAACGTGACCCCGGTATCGGGCAAACCACGGTTTACCGCACCCTGAAGCTGCTTTGTGACGCCGGAATGGCGATGGAAATCCATTTCACCGACGGCATCACCCGCTATGAAGTCGCCAAGCCAGACAGCCATCATGACCACCTCGTCTGCTTGCAGTGCGGCAAAATTGTTGAGATCTGCGACCCGCGTATCGAAAAGCTCCAGCGCGAAATGGCCGAAAAATACGGCTTCAAACTGCGGGGGCACGTGCATAATCTTTATGGCCTGTGCGAAGTCTGCCGGGCCAAGGCCGCTGCAGAAGATAGTTAGTGCAGATTACCTTTGAGAATTACATTCTCAAAGGTTACGGCACATCCATTAGGCCGCCTGACCACGCAAATTAGTTGCAGTGCTGTTTTTGTGAAGCCTTTGGCGAACATGCTGGCTTTACCAGTGGTGACTGCAATTGCATAAAACAAACTGTGGAGGTGTTCATGCTGCCTTCAAGCAGGTTTTTTCAGCCCAAGGCTTGAAGTCCGAAGGCCAACGGGTAAACGGCCCAGGCTGCCTTGCCCAGGCCCAGACTGCCTTGTCCAGGCCCAGGCAAACCTGACCCCGGTGGGCAGACCGACATTACCATTTACAAAAATACATAAACTCGACGAACTCTCACGGGCGTTGTCGAGTTTATTTTGTTGAACTTGACTTTCATTTTCGCCTTGGGCAAAATATTTTCATGAGGTGATTCACATGGACATACAATTGATTGTCGTAGCGCTTTGTATTGCAGGTGCGGCTTTCTTTATTATCCGGCGTATGGTCCGGGCTTTGAACAAGGGGCAGTGCGGTTGCGGCTGCGATAGTGGCTGCAAGGGCGCTGACAAGGCGAAAGAAATATCCTGCTGCTGCTCGGGCAAAAGCGCAGAGGCTGATACAGAAGCTCAACGTCTGGAGGCCTCGCGCATTGATTCCACTCGCAAGGCAGACAACTAGGGCACGTTACTTTTGAACTGCTTTGTGCAGATGGGCCCCTTTGCATGGTAAAAAGCTTTGCGAGGGGCCTTTTTGCAAAAGAGCCCCTCTCATTTACGTCTCTAACATTTTTATTTAAGCAAGTTACATGGGCTTTTTGCCGCAAAAAAGTTCCCAATGGCAGCGCCTTTCAGGCCTGCCACCATCTTGCAAGGCCGCCTGCTGTCCCCTTGAGGGCATCGCGGCCAAGCGCATCACGTATCTCAAAAGGTGAGGTTTCTGAACCAGTCCGGCACTGCCACAGGGCGGCCTTCCTTGTTCACCAGTGCGTGCTGGGTCATGCCTGTGGCCAGTAGGCGTGCCTTGTCCTCGCTCCATATCTCATATACAAAACGCAGGGAGGCACGTGCCCACTCGCTGATACCCGTGCGCACCAGTAACAGGTCGTCGTAATGGGCCGGTGAGCGGTAGCGGCACTGTGCCTCACGAACAGGCAGGATAATGCCTTTTTTTTCCACCTCGGCGTAGCTCATGCCACAGTTGCGGATGTACTCGCCCCGGGCGCGTTCAAAGAGGTGCAGATATTCAGCGTAATAAAGAACGCCCATTGTATCCGTTTCTCCATAAGAGACACGGTGGGGCATCCAGATCTCAGGGGTAGGGAAAGTCTCATGCACGAAAAAGCTCCTTGTTTGTATGTATCTCGCAGTCTTGAGTCGTCCTGGGGCCGACGTGGTCAAAGGTCCGGCCTGACGCTGCTGCTGCTTATGTGCCTGGTGTTGGGGGCCTGCGCCAAAACTGTGGCCCCGCCCGCGCTGGAGCCTGTAGGGCCACCCGTGGGGCTTGAGAGCCCCGAAATTTTTGTGAGCTATCTGGTCCCCCGCAACCAGGATCTGACCAGTTGGAAGGACATGGCCCCTACCGTGCGAAAGTCTTTGCGCTATGTCAACAGCAAGCCTCAGGGTGCCATTGCTGTACAGAGGCCAGGACTTAAAGTTACCTGGGGTGAGCTTTCACGCACCCTTACCCGCCTTCAGGAACTGCTGCCCCGCCTGGATAAGGAGCCGGATCTTTTTCTGGCCAACTTTCAGTGGGTACAGGTGCCGCATGGCATAAAGTATTCAGGCTATTACGAACCGATGGTGCGCGCCAGCCGCACACGCAAACCCGGCTATACCCAGGCGATTTACGGTTTGCCGCCGGATCTGAAGTCGGTAGTTGCCAAACGTGGCCGCTACTACGACCGCCGTACCATCGAAGAAAAGCAGGTGCTGGCGGGCAAAGGGCTTGAACTGGCCTGGGCCGCTGACCCCGTGGATGTCTTCTTTCTGGAAATTCAAGGCTCTGGCAGGCTGATTTTTGATGACGGCACCCAGGCATTTGTCAATTATGCCGGACAAAACGGGCACAAATACAAAAGCTCGGGCCGTATCATGCGCGAAAAGAAATTGCTCAAAGAGGGCCATATTTTTGAACAGCGGCAGTGGTTTAAGGATAACCCGCAGCGTGTGCGCGAAATTCTTAACGACAACCCAAGCTATGTCTTCTTCAAATACGGCACCCGCGGCCCCACGGGAGCTATGGGCCATGTGGTCGACGACTGGCTTTCACTGGCCACTGACAGGACGTTCATTCCCCTTGGTTCCGTTGTGGCCTATGGCGTGAACATCCCTGACCAGCAGCGCGGCAAAAGACCCCTGCGCGGCATTGGCTTTGCCCAGGACGTGGGCGGGGCCATCAAGCAAAACCGCATCGACGTCTTTTGTGGCGGCGAAGAACGCGGAAATTTTGTGGCCAGCCACCTGGACGCCAAAGGCCCCGCCTGGGTTCTGCTGGCAAAATAGCCAGTTGGAATATTTGCGGGGGGAGAGACTTTTTGAGAGCTGGCATGTTTTGTGGGAGAGGGATTCCTTTAAGAGTTGGATGTGTTGTGGGGGGGGACCCTTTTGAAAAAGGGTCTCCTCCCCCACGCCCCCACCCCTAAAACTTTTATTGGGGTTTCAGCATAGTACGGGGATTATCGAACTGCGAAACGAGATGTCTAAAGGCAGCGCTTTTTAGGCATGCCGCTGTCGTAAAAACACAAGGCGCGCCCCGAGGGGCGCGCCTTTCTGCGTGTTTGGCAATGCCGTGGAAGGCCTAGCCGAGGAGGGCCTTGAGGTCGTCCTGCGGGTTGGTGATGCCGCCGAGCTTGAACTGCTCAACCAGCACCTTGGCCACGTTGGCTGAAAGGAAGGCGGGCAGGGTGGGCCCCACGTGGATATTCTTGATGCCAAGGCTGAGCAGGGCCAGCAGCACGATAACGGCCTTCTGTTCATACCAGGCGATGTTATAGACGATGGGCAGGTCGTTCACATCCTCAAGGCCAAAAACCTCCTTGAGCTTGAGGGCGATGACAGCCAGAGAATACGAGTCGTTGCACTGGCCTGCGTCCAGCACGCGGGGGATGCCGCCGATGTCGCCCAGGTTCAGCTTGTTGTAGCGGTATTTGGCGCAGCCAGCAGTAAGGATGACCGTATCCTTGGGCAGATTGGCGGCGAAATCGGTGTAGTAGTCGCGGGACTTGGCGCGGCCGTCGCAGCCGGCCATGACCACAAACTTCTTGATGGCGCCAGACTTCACGGCGTCAATGACCTTGTCGGCCAGGGTCAGCACCTGGTTGTGCGCGAAGCCGCCGATGATTTCGCCGGTTTCGATTTCCGTGGGCGGGGGGCAGGTCTTGGCGTGAGCAATGATGGCGCCGAAGTCCTTGTGTTCGCCGATTTCACCGGGGATATGCTTGCAGCCCGTAAAGCCAACGATGCCCGTGGTGTACACGCGGTCCTTGTAGCTTTCTTTGGGGGGCACAAGGCAGTTGGTGGTCAGCAGCAGGGGGCCGTTGAAGCTTTCAAACTCTTCCTTCTGCTTCCACCATGCGTTGCCGTAGTTGCCCTTGAAGTGGGCGTATTTCTTGAAGGCAGGGTAGTAGTGGGCGGGCAGCATTTCAGAGTGGGTGTAGATGTCAACGCCCTGTCCTTCGGTCTGCTTGAGAAGCATTTCAAGGTCGCGCAAATCGTGGCCAGAGACGAGGATGCCGGGGTTGGTGCCCACGCCAATATTGACCTTGGTGATTTCGGGGTGGCCGTAAGCGCCGGTATTGGCGGCATCCAGCAGGGCCATGGCCGTTACGCCAAACTTGCCCGTTTCAAGGGTAAGGGCCACAAGTTCGCCCACGCTCAGACTGTCGTCCAGCGTTTTGGCCAGGGTTTCCTGCATGAAGGCGTCAAGGTTGTCTTCATGCGTGCCCAGCACGTCGGCGTGCTTGGCGTAGGCGGCCATGCCCTTGAGGCCAAAGGTGATGAGCCAGCGCAAGGAGCGCAGGTCGTCGTCAGTGGTAGCCATGACGCCCACGGTTCCAGCCTTGGCGAGCATGGCGGTCTTGTCGTCGGCTTCCCACAGGGCGGCGTCGCTGAGGCCGGACTTGTCGCCAAGGGTGGCGGCCAGCTCTTTTTTGGCGCTACAGGTCTTGCGGATGCGCTGTGCCAAAATTTCGTCGTCAAAGTTGGCGTTGGTAATGGTGGAAAAAAGGTTGCCCACAACCAGTTGGTCTATCTTGTGGTCAATGGCCTTGCCCTCGGCACGAAGGCGGGTGGTGATCTGGCCAAGCCCCTTGGAAACATATATCAGCACGTCCTGAAGGGCGGCGGTTTCAGGCTTTTTGCCGCACACGCCAACCTGGGTGCACCCCTTGTTTCCTACGGTTTCCTGACACTGAAAGCAGAACATGGCATTACTCATGGTAGTATCCTTATGCGGCTCCGTTGCGGTGGAGGCTAGGGTGAACCCGCGCATGGCGGGCACGGTAGCAATGGAATCTATTGCATTTCAGTGGGAAAAACGACAACCAGCAACCACTTGAAACGCTCCGGCGCGCTGACTGAATGGGGCTGCCCGGCGGGCATCACGATGGCTTCACCCGCCTCGAGAGGCGTGGTCTGCCCGCTGATGCTGACCTGACCCCGGCCATCCAGCGCCAGTACAAAGGCATCGCCTGTGGAGGTGTGAGCGCTGATTTCTTCTCCCTTGTCAAAGGCAAAGAGCGTCATGCCCACAGCGGCATTTTGAACAAGCTTCTTGCTGGCTATCTGGCCTGGCTGGTACGCCACCTGCGCGGCAAGGGGCAGGGCCGTGGCGTAATCGAGATTTTTGAGGAAGTGCTGCATGGGGTCCTCCTTGGCTTTGACAGCTTCTGTATAGCAAGGGGGAATGTCTGCGTCCGTAACATTTGTTACGGAACGAAAAAATCGTAAAATTCTTTTAGCCGTTCGGGGTGGGGCAGGGCGATGGTCTTGCCCTGCATGTCAAGCAAGCCTTCGTCGCGCATGGCGGCCAGCTCGCGCGAGAGTGAGGGGCGTGTTACGCCCAAAAAGTCCGCCATCTGTTCCCGGTTCATCCCAAGGGTCAGTGAGCCATCCGGGGCGCGGTGTTCAAGCAGCAGGGCCGCGATCTTGCGGCGCAGGCTGCCGGACGAGAGCAGCGACACCCGGCGGGTCAAAAAAAAGGCCTTGCGTGCAAAAACAGAAAGCATGTTGCGGATGATCTGCGCGTGCATGGCACAGCGCTTTTCGCAGGTAGAGTAAAAAAATTTGGCGGGTATGGCCAGCACGCGTACCGCACTTT
>JAQVZK010000266.1 GCA_028708195.1 Desulfovibrio sp. | reverse complement strand
GGCCAGCTCAGGGACAACGCCGCCAAACAGGGCGTGCATGTCTGCCTGTGTGGCAAGCACAGAGTGCAGCAGCGCCCCGTCTTCTACCAGCGCCAGCGCCGTTTCATCACAGGAACTTTCAACACCAAGGCAAAGCATATCATCTCACTTTACAACTAGAGCAGATTAACTTTTAACGGCTTCACATTTCAAAGTTTTCATTCTGCCGAAAAATGCAATTTCCGGCAGAATCCACGTCGTGTTACGGCGCGCGGCACTTTCGTGCAGCGTCAGAGCGTGTACACTTTTTTCAAAGTAAAATGCTCTAAAAAACAGAAGCCGGGCCCTGCGTGGTTTGTGTTTGTAATCTGCTCAAGAGCGTTTCTATTCTCTCAAAGAGCAAAGCTGGCATGTCGGGCATAAATATTTTCAACGGCTTCGACGTCCTTGACGGAGCCGATGAACAGCGGCGTGCGCGCATGCAGATGGTCCGGCACCCTTTCAAGGATACGTCCCCTGCCATCGCTGGCCTTGCCGCCCGCATGCTCTGCAAGAAAAGCCAGAGGAGCGGCTTCGCACATGAGGCGTAACTTGCCGTGGGGTTTATGGGCGTCTGGCGGGTACATGTAGATACCGCCACTAATAAGGGTGCGGTGAAAATCGGCAACAAGCGCGCCCACGTAACGTGAAGAATAGGGTTTACCGTCCGAGGTCTCACAGCCATGAAACCAGTTGACGGCCTCACGCGCGGGAGCATCCCAGTTTTTCCAGTTACCTTCGTTGACCGAATAAATTTGCCCCTGCTCAGGGATGCTCATATTGGGGTGCGAAAGCAAGAATTCGCCCACACCCGGGTCCAGGGTAAAGCCGTGCACACCCTGCCCTGTGCTCAGAACCAGCATGGTGGAGGGACCATACAGCATGTAGCCAGCGGCCACCTGCTTCAGGCCAGGCTGGAGCACCTCGTCCAGAGTCACTTCACCAGAATGCCCTTCAGGGCGGCGCAAAATGGAAAAGATAGTGCCAACATTGATGTTCACATCAATGTTGGATGAACCATCCAGCGGGTCAAAAATGAGGATGTAGTCGCCACGGGGAAATTCCGGGCTGACGCAAATAAGCTCCGCCTCTTCTTCTGAGCTCATGGCACACAAGGCACCACAACGCTCCATACGGTACAGCAGGATGCGGTTGGCGATGGTATCCAGCTTTTGAACGTTTTCGCCCTGTACGTTTATTTCGCCAGTGCCGCCAAGAATATCCAGAAGCCCGGCTTTGGCTATCCGACGAGAAATGCTCTTGCCGGAAAGAATAAGGTCGTACAGCAAGCCTGTGAATTGTCCCGTGGCTTGCGGGGTGCGCTTTTGATGCAGCAGCAGATGTTCCGTGACCGTGATGTCAGCCATAGTGGCCTCCTGCAACAGGAAAAAAGTTCCGTGGACCTCAAGCATTTTCACGATGAAATGCTCGGGCAACGGCGCAAGCAAGTACCCGCCGTGGAGGGCAAGTGTATTTTACTTGCGCGCTTAAACGTCGTAACGGGCGTGGTGAAACTTTGAGGACATATACTCTCAAAGTTACCCTGTTCCAAACACTTGCGCCGCCCCGGGGCGGCGCAAGTGTTATTTGATATGCGTCAGTTCCGTGGTCCAAACGGACTTGGGCGTCCGCCTGGCAACGTATCTGGTTCGGCAGCCTTGTCAGACGGTTCTGCGGTTTTGGGCGCAGCCCCCCCTGCGTCAGAAGGCGTTTTTGTTTCTGAAGGTGCGGAAGCTTCAGGCTTCTGCGGCGCAGGTTCTGCTACCGCATCCTTCTTCACTTCAGTCCCCTCTGCTTTGCCTTCTGCGGGTTTTGCCGCATCGGGCTTGGCTTCGTCGCCATCACGTGGGCCAAAGGGGCTGGGCGCGACAACGGTTGGGCGCTCTTCACGCGGGCCAAAGGGGCTGGGAGCAACAACGGCCGGTGCAGCCATTTCTGGGCTGGGCATGCGCTGCGGGGCAACAGCCTCACGCCTTGGCCGCTGAACTTTTTCGACCTTGACGTTCTCGCCTTCAAGTTGGCGTTCCTGAACCTTGGCTTTTTCAGCCTTTTTGTCTTTGAGCAGCACGCTGTCACCGCTGCCGGGCTGAATATCGTGCGAAGCTCCACCCGCAGCCTGCGCAGGCTGCATAGAAGGACTGGCCGCATTGGCAGGAGTGGGCATGGCGACTGCGCCAGCACCGTCCAGTGTTTTGCGCTTACGCTCAGGCTGCGGCGGTGGCGGCAGCTTTTCACGTTCTTTGGGGAAGAAGGCCAGGCCCTGCTGCACATTGCCGTCGCCTTCAGGGAAGGTACCCTTTTCGGCCACAGCAAAGATAAGGGGCAGGTTGCCAAGGTAACGCACCAAATAATAGAAGGTGCCGTTGACATTGGTGCAGGTGCCAGAAGAACTCTTGGTTACAGCTTCGTCCCAGTTCACGCCAGCCAAAGGCGTTGCAGCAAAGTCATATTTTCCGGGCCACAGTAACGCGTGGGGAGAAAGAATAACGACATTTTCGGAGCTTTGCGAGTACTGCATAAGTGCGCGCATATCAAAATATGTGACAACTACACCCAAAAAGTCCACGCCATCATACAAGGGCGAGGCCAAAAGAACTTCGGGGCCCAGTGGTGAAGGCTGAACGTCGGCACGCAGGGCACGGCTGTTCTGCTTTTTGTCTTCGTAGAGCAAGGGAATAAAATCCAACGGCTTCATTGAGGTGGCAGGTTCCTGCCCAAGAATTGTGCCATCGTACTTTACGCCAGCAAAACCGCTTACCCAAGGGAAATTGCTGAAAAATGTCATCATCCAGTCACGGGTCGGCGGTTTGTCCGCGTTCATCATGACCCGTTCAAGGCGGCTCAACTCAACGTCAATGCCCATCATGCTGTGCGTCAGGGCCAGAGCCTGCGGCGACAGTTCTCCCTTTTCCTCATAGTCCACCGAAGCTGGCGGGCTGACATAGGTGTTCCAGAAGCCCTTGGTAGACTTCCACACATTTTTGGTTGGCTGGTAAGAGCTGCATCCCGTTATCAGAAAGGCAGCGGCGGCCAGCATGAGTATGGTCCGCAGGTATGATTTGAACACCTTATTCTCCCTCAGCTTTAGGGCAGTTCGCTCGCAATCGGCATTACCCCGCGCGAATGGTAAAAGCCATTGGACAAAGATTGGCTACTTTGCCTCTGGCTGCAATAGAATGCAATAAAGAACTTGCAATGATTTAGCTGTGCGCCCTCGCCTCAACCCTTTCGGCCAGCGCCTCAAGCATGCTTATGAGCTTGTCTTTGCCGGTGGCACTCCCTGGCTCGGCAATTTCAAGCGTCTGTTCCACGGGTTGTGCGCTGCCCAGACGTGCGTTGAGCGTGGCTATACGCTGCCGCAGGTCGGCGTTTTCTTCAGGAGCAGTGGCCGCAGCGGCCAACTCGTGGTAAATATCCAGAGCTCCCTTGACGTCTCCCTGCTCGGCAAGCACTTCAGCCATAGAGCGAGTGCGCAATGAAAAACGCTCTTCGCCTTCTTCGGCCTCTTCACCTGTGGTGGGCGTCTGATCTTCTGCAGCCGCTCTTGAGGCAGAAACTCCGCCATTTTGAGGCGTACCCTGCTCGGCCGCATAAGCGCTGTCGTCAGAAGACCCGGCATCAGCCAT
>JAQVZK010000265.1 GCA_028708195.1 Desulfovibrio sp. | reverse complement strand
AGACCAGAGCGGGGGTCTTTGTATGGCTGAAAAAACATCCTTAAAGAGCGTTGTCAGGGCCGTAGTGTTTCTGCCTCAAGCGTGTCGGGGTGCAGCCTTTCGCGCAAGCGCATCAAGACAGCCTGGTTTTAAAGTCCGCGTAGCCAAATTGCCGTAACATGCGAAAATCCGCTTCTCCGGCGGCATCCTGCCCACAAATGCCGATGGAAGGCAAACGCAGCCCATTGAACGTGGTTGTCTTGACCATGCTGTAGATGGCCATGTCTTCAAACACAAGGCGCTGCCCCGGTTTGAGGGGTGCTTCAAAAGAATATTCGCCCGCAACATCGCCTGCGAGGCACGATTTGCCTGCCAGGCGGTAGCTCCAGCCTTTTTCTCCGGCTTCGCCAGCCTGAATGGCCACGCCGTCATGCTCATACACCACGCGCGGCCTGTAGGGCATTTCGATAACGTCGGGCATGTGGCAGGGCACGCCGATATCCAGAATGGCTATGGGCATGTCTGCTTCAATGATGTCCAGCACGGTGGTGACCAGCCAGCCGGCATCCAGGGCCACAGCCTCGCCGGGCTCAAGGTAAATCTGCGCATTATAGCGGTCACGCCACTGGTTGAGCAGGTGGCAGAGCAGGTCTGTGTCGTAGCCCGGCTTGGTAATGTGGTGGCCGCCGCCCATGTTGATCCATTGGCAGCGAGGCAACCATTGGCCAAAATTTTTCTCAACCGCCGCGAGTGTCCGCTCCAGGGCGTCGGCCCCCTGCTCGCACAAGGTGTGAAAATGCAGGCCAGAAATGCCGTCCAGAGCCGTAGGGTCAAAATGCTTGCGGCGTATGCCCAGGCGGGAACCGGGCGCGCAGGGATTGTAAATCTCGCAAGCGCCCTCGGAGTGC
The DNA here is from genome assembly GCA_028708195.1 of Desulfovibrio sp. Lineage (GTDB taxonomy): Bacteria > Desulfobacterota > Desulfovibrionia > Desulfovibrionales > Desulfovibrionaceae > Desulfovibrio. Next base: position 2,760 of record JAQVZK010000265.1, on the reverse strand, counting down.
TCGGGATTAATGCGCAGGCCGCACTGTATCTGCCTGTCAGGGCAGCGGCCCTGGTTCCAGGCTGCAACAGCAGGTGCAAATTCCCGCCACTGCGCAATGGAGTTGAAGACGATATGGTCCGTCAAAGTGAGAAGCTCCGCCACTTCACGCCTGTTCCAGGCCGCCGCGAAGGAATGCACATCGCCGCCGAATTCCTCTCGGGCAAGGCGGGCTTCGTCCACGGAGCTAGCGCACGCGCCCCACAGCGGGCCGTGGCCCTTGAAGCGCGAAAGCAGGGGAAAAGTAGCCCAGGCCGCGTAGCCCTTGAGGGCAAGGAGGATTTTTGCCCCAGTGCGTTCCTGCACGGTGTTGAGGATCGCGGCGTTGGTTAAAAGCTGGGTTTCGTCCAGCACAAAGCAGGGCGAAGGGATGCGGGCCGGATCAAATAGAAGGTGCTGGCAGTGCATGGAGGTTCCTCTGAATGGGGTTGCTTCGCAGGCGCGGGAAGATTTGAGTGCGACTGGGTTTTGAATTTTGACGTATTGGAGGCGAGGGTGCAAGGGGTAGGGGGCCCTGCGGGTATGGTGCTTTGTTTTTCTGGCTTGGGTCGTTCTTATGGCGGTGAACGCGCATTGCGCGCATTCCGCCTTGCCGCGCGCCGCGCAGGCGGCCAAAATGAAAGAGAATGCCTCCGTGCCCGCAGGGCGCAGAAACCTCTTTTCAAAAGACAGGCTTTGTTCAACCTCGAAACGAAATAAAAGGCTGCTACCCATGATCGAGCAAACAGCCTTTCAAAAACCAGAGCCAGTTTACCAGCCTTATATTTTTCCCGTCACATCCACGCACTGCCAGGGCAGCCCATACTTGCCCAGGTCCTTGAGGAAGGGATCGGGATCAAACTGCTCCATATTCCACACGCCGGGCTTGCGCCATATCCCCTCGGCCACCATCTTGGAGCCGATCATGGCGGGCACACCCGTGGTGTACGAAATGGCTTGCGAACCCACTTCGGCATAGCATTCTTCGTGGTCGCAGATGTTATAGATATATACGGTTTTTTCCTTACCGCCGCTGACACCGCGCATAAGGTCGCCGATGCAGGTCTTGCCCTTGGTCAGGGGGCCGAGGGATGACGGGTCGGGCAAAAGCTTGGCCAAAAACTGAATGGGCACAATGTCCTGCCCCTGAAAGTTCACGGGATCAATGCGGGTCATGCCCACGTTGCCCAGCACCTTCAGGTGATTGAGATAATTGTCCGAGAAGGTCATCCAGAAGCGGGCGCGGCGAAGCCCCTTGAGGTTCTGTACCAGCGATTCCAGTTCTTCATGGTACATGAGAAAACATTTTTTGCCGCCAATGCCTTGAGGAAAATCAAAATCCATCGACCAGGACAGAGGGTCGGTTTCCACCCATTCGCCCCGCTCCCAGTAGCGGCCCCGTGCGGTCACTTCGCGGATATTGATTTCGGGGTTAAAGTTGGTGGCAAAGGGCTGGCCGTGGTCGCCTGCATTGCAGTCAATGATGTCAAGCACATGCACTTCGTCCAGTTGGTGCTTCATGACCCAGGCCGCAAAAACGTTGGTGACGCCGGGGTCAAAGCCGGAGCCAAGCAGGGCGGTAAGCCCGGCTTCGCGAAAGCGGTCCGCATAGGCCCACTGCCACTTGTATTCAAACTTGGCGGTGTCCAGCGGTTCGTAGTTGGCCGTGTCTACATAATGCACGCCGCATTCAAGGCAGGCGTCCATAATGTGCAGGTCCTGATAGGGCAGGGCCACGTTGCACACAAGATCAGGCTTGACGCTGCGGATAAGGGAGCAGAGTTCGGGCAGGTTGTCTGCGTCCACCTGCGCGGTGGCAATGTCTACGCCATAGCGCGCCTTGACGCTTTCAGCGATGGCGTCACAACGGGCTATTGTGCGGCTGGCAAGGGTTATCTTGTCAAAAGTGCCGCCTTCCCTGGCCACCTGGGCGCATTTGTGGACAACCACGCTCCCGACGCCGCCCGCGCCGATGATAAGGATATTCGCCATAGCTCTTCCCTCTCCAGCAAGATAGGGGGTCAAAAGAAAATCCGTGCGGCCTCGCCGCCCGGTCACGTCCCATCACACAAAAAGCGCCTCTGGCAGCAATTGCCGTTTTGGGCGCAAAGTCCGGCTAAATGCCTGCAAAGACAGGATTCGTCAACCCGGTTATGGGTATCCGGCGCGCTCGTCATCTCTCGCCAGGGGACGGCGCGATATTGGCGGCGTCGCCGTCCAGCACCAGCACATGGGCGTGGCGTCCGGCTTTGCGGGCCTCTGCGGCGAGCTCTTGCCCTCTGGTGCGGCAGGCCGGGCACGCGTGGCGCGGTATGAGCAGGCAGAGCGAGCGGGGCACGCGCTCCGACGCCGTTTCAATGCGCCCAAGGCCGGAGCAGTCCTGGCAGAGTCGCCAGCCCTCTGTCTGCCCCTCACGGAGCATGTCCGTATCATAAAAAATATGTTTTTGCCTTGTCCACCAGCGGTCCTGCCCCCGGCCCTCCGCACGGCCCTCAAAGGGTTCTGCGGGCGGGGTGAAGTAGCAGGCGCGTACCTGCTCGCACAACCGGGCTATGTACTGCCCCACCTTGGGGTCTTGCCGCGTGGCTTCTGGCGTCCAGCCCGGCTCGCGGATGTCGCCCGCGTCCAGCCCGGCAAGCGCCATGCAGATGCCCAGGTTCACATAGGGCAGCGCCCCGCGAATGGCGTAACCGCCTTCAAGCACGGCTATATGGGGGTTCAGCAGGCTGGTCAGGGCCGCGTA
>JAQVZK010000264.1 GCA_028708195.1 Desulfovibrio sp. | reverse complement strand
TTTTCCCGAATTTGGTTCGTACACCCTGCGGGCTATCAGGCGGAGCGATTTTTGGGCAAAGTGGCGTGATACCCCACCAAAAACGCGTATGCCAGCACTGTGGGACAAAAGACGTGCGCCGTCGGGTGCAAACACCTCCACATCCACCGGGCGCTCCCACTCGCGGCCACGCCCCTTGTAGTTCGCGTCGTGCTCTCCCTCACCCTTACCGGGGTAGAGCAGCATGGAATCAGCCCGCAACTTGCCGGGAACCAGAATCCCCTCTTCATGTCCATAAAGATTCTCTCCATCTGTGGACAGGGAGAAAACGTAGGACGAATAGCGGGACTGTATGTCCGGGGCAAAAAAATAACTGTGGGCAGTCACCGTGCTCTCTTGGCCGTCAACAACGGCAACAGCCTTGACAACCACACAGGGTTTGTCTCCGGCAAAAGGCAAGGGCACAGGGTCAGCATAAAGAGCGCTGTTTTGCGTAGGCTGTGAACCGTCAATGGTATAATAAATCAACGCATCAGGCTGGCCGGAAGAAATGGTGACATTTACGGGCCGAGAATAAAAATGCAGGGGTGGGCTGAAGCGCGGCTTCTGGATACTTTCCTTTCCTTGTCGAATGGTGTAGCCAACGGTTTCGCGCAAACTTTCATTTTCTGAAACTGGCCTGTCACTGGCACTATACGGCGGCAAGATGCCTGACACCACAACGCATGCCACGGCAACTACCAGAAACAGCAAAATTACAACAATTCTCATGATGCAGCGTCATTCTCCACAACAGACAAAACTTCAAAAAACATTGCACGCTGTGTTTTTTGGGCGCAAACAGGCCCGTATTTACTGGTAACAACAGTAAATACATGCGCAGACATATTTGGGCAGACACTTTTTTACAGAGACATAAATAAATTATACTGGCCTGTCAAATATCATAAAACCAATATAAAGCCTGCAGATATAGAGTCTGTTTGATCTCAAATTTCGCCCACTGCATTTCTGAGGATGCCAGGTATGCCAAAAAAACAATTCAGATACGAGCGTAAATTCTACCTGCGCCTGATACCGTTGTCGTACTGCGGCAGCGTGTTGCCTGCCTGCTTCGGCCAGACAAACACTCCAATGGCAGCTACCTGATTAACAGCCTGTATTTTGACGACATGCACGACACAGCCCTGCACGAAAAGCAGAGGGGCGTTTTTATGCGTGATAAATGGCGGTTACGCTGGTACAATGACAAGCTTGACCCCATCCACCTTGAGCGCAAGCACAAGCAGGGCGAGCTTGGCCTGAAACTGCACGACAGCGTTACAGAAAGCCAATACCACAGACTTTGCGCCGGTGACATAAGCGTGGCTGCCGAACAGAAGGGCCAGGTGTGGGAAGCGTTTTACAATCTGCACCGTACAAATTGCCTGCGCCCCGTGGTCACTGTTTCATACGAGCGTGAGGCCTTCAGCTATCTGCCCGGCAACGTTCGGATTACTTTTGACTCCAACCTGCGGGCGGCAAGGCCGGGGGCCAACGTTTCAGTGCCCATATGCACCGATGGCCTGACCATTCTGGAGCTGAAATATGACGGTTTCCTGCCTGCGGTGGTGGAGGGGCTGCTCTCTGGCATACAGTTTACCCAGCTTTCATTATCAAAGTACGTCATGGCACGGTATGCGTTGATATCTTTTGGCTACGCCTGAGAATAAACTAAAATTACGATATTGTGGCGCAGAGTCGTGGGGCGCAGAGCCGTTGGGCGTGAGTGCGGGGCCCCTTTTGCAAAAGGCCCCACAAAACATTTCACAGTAAAAATGCACTCACGCCGCAAAACCTTTACGCGTTCAGATTTGCCTGAAATTCCTGCCATGAGGGTGCGACTTTGTCCTTGCCCGACAACACTGGCTGCTCCACAGGCCAGACGACACCGAGGTCAGGGTCATTCCAGCGGATGGCACCCTCGTCTTCAGGGCAGTAATAGTCCGTGCATTTATAGTGAAAATGGGCGAATTCACTGGTGACGGCAAAGCCGTGCGCAAGGCCGGGTGGCACCCAGAGTTGCCACTGGTTGTTCTCTGTCAGTTCAATGCCATGCCACTGCCCAAAGCTTGGCGACCCCGGCCGAATATCCACAGCCACATCAAACACGCTGCCCAAGGAGACGCTTACCAGTTTGCCTTGGGGCCGTGTTTTTTGAAAATGCAGGCCACGCAGAATACCGTAGGTGGATTTGGAGTGGTTGTCCTGCACAAAGGGCAGATCAATGCCCGCAGCTGCGTAGCGCACCTGCTGCCAGGTTTCGACAAAGTATCCGCGCGCATCGCCCCAAATTTTGGGCTTGATGAGCAAAACTCCTGCAATGGGTGTTCTAACTACTTCCACTGTCCTATCCCCATATCCACAAGTTCCAGCAAATATTGCCCGTAGCCGGTCTTGGCCATGGGCCGCGCAAGGGTGCGCACATCATCAGACGAAATATAGCCATTACGCCAGGCGATTTCTTCCAGACAGGCCACCTTGAGCCCCTGGCGGCTTTCCACCGCCTGCACAAAAGCCCCCGCGTCCATGAGGGAATCGTGGGTGCCCGTATCAAGCCAGGCTATGCCGCGCCCCACAAGCTCCACATGCAGATCGCCGCGGGCAAGATAGGCATTGTTGACATCGGTTATTTCCAGTTCGTTGCGCGCCGAAGGGCGCACACTGCGGGCGATGTTCACCACATCGCTGTCATAAAAATAGAGCCCCGTAACCGCAAAGTTTGACTTGGGTTCCTGCGGTTTTTCTTCAATGCTGACCACGCGGCGTTTTTTATCAAACTCCACCACGCCGTAGCGCTGCGGGTCGCGCACATGGTAGCCAAAAATGGTAGCGCCCTTGGGCCGCGTCATGGCCTCATGGGTGAGTTCGGGCATGCCGTGGCCAAAAAAAACGTTATCGCCAAGCACAAGGCAGGTGTTGTGCCCGCTGATGTGGTCTTCTGTCAGAAGAAAGGCTTGCGCCAGACCTTCGGGACGCGGTTGCGCAACATACTGTATGGAGCAGCCCCATTGGGAGCCGTCGTGCAAAAGGGCCTCGTGGAGCGGAAGATGCTCCGGCGTGGAAATAAGGCAGATGTCACGAATACCGGCCATGAGCAAGGTGGCCAGCGGGTAATAGATCATGGGCTTGTCATAAATGGGCATGAGCTGCTTGCTCACGCTCAGGGTCAGGGGGTAGAGGCGCGAGCCTGACCCCCCGGCCAGAACAATACCTTTCCACTGGTTCATTGCGCTCCTCCTGCGGCTTCGCTGGTATTGCGCTGCCCGTAATTGACGGCAAGCCAGTCCCGGTATGCGCCGCTGCGCACATGGTCAACCCAGGCACCGTTATCAAGATACCACTGTACGGTCTCTCGCAGGCCGGATTCAAATTCATGCGCAGGCTTCCAGCCCAGCTCATTTTCGATTCTGGAACAGTCAATGGCATAGCGAAAATCGTGGCCGGGCCTGTCTGTGACGTAGGTTATAAGCCCGGCGTACGTTCCGCGCGCGCGCGGAACGAGCGCGTCCAGAATCGAACACACCGCGCCGACCACCTCAAGGTTGGTGCGTTCGGCATGGCCGCCGATGTTATAGGCGCGGCCCACAAGGCCCGCCTCAAGCACGCGAGCTATGGCCGCGCAGTGGTCTTCCC
>JAQVZK010000263.1 GCA_028708195.1 Desulfovibrio sp. | reverse complement strand
CGCAAAGGACAGTGTTTCGCGAATGCGTGCTTCGTGGGCTGCCATGATCGGAATAAACGCCGGTTGGGCCTTAAGGGCAGGGTATTTGTCGGAATGCTTGCTCATAAACCAGATGGTGCGCGTGTGGGGGCCGCTTGGCAACGGTTTTGCCGTCGAGCCCGAAACCCCGACGCTGCTGCTTGCGGGCGGCATGGGCATTGTGCCCTTTGTGGGCTACGTGAGCGAGCACCCCAAGCCCTGGAACGTCACCATGCTTTTTGGCCACCGCGAGTCCATAAGCTGCTACCCGGTGGACAGCATCAACGAACACGTGCCGCTGGACAGCCTGCGTGAAACCGTGCCCGGCGATCTGGACAATTTTATATTTTCCATTCAGGAACGCATGACCGAATATGCCGAGCAAAAGGGCCTGGTGCTGGCTTGCGGCCCCACCCCCTTTATGCAGACCGTGAAAAGGTTCGCCGCCGAAGTGGGCGTTCGCTGTCAGATTTCGCTTGAGAACCGCATGGCCTGCGGCGTGGGGGCCTGCCTTGGCTGCGTGAGCAAAACCACCGAGAACTGGCCCGTGCCCGCCAAACGCGGCGGTCAGGTGCAGGTGTGCAATCACGGCCCCGTATTCTGGTCTGACCAGATAGAACTTTAGCCCCCCGAGGCGTCGGCGCGGGTACACCTGCTCTCTGCCCAGCAAGACAGGCCGTGCCGAAAACACGCGTTCCGCCTTTGCCGTTCAGACTGAACCTTGCAGCAATGACAAGGCAAAAAAACGGCAGGTCGAGCTGCGGGCCAAACCGGTGCAGCACCGTACCGCCTGGCGGCACTGTTTGCCGCCTGTGCGGCAAACAGCTCGTGACGGCTCACCCAAAGCGGGCACACAACCCCTCACCGCCCCGCCCCGACGCAAAGGTTTGCGCTACGGCGGGTCTGCGTGGTTACTGGAGAACGCGGTATGGATCTTTCTGTTACGCTGAGCGGCCAGACGCATAATCTGACCCTTAAAAATCCCATACTTACAGCTTCTGGCACCTTTGGGTACGGCCTGGAGTTTGAAACGTACGGCGACCTTGCCGGCCTCGGCGGCATGGTGGTCAAGGGGCTTTCCCTTGAGGCCCGCGAGGGCAACCCCACCCCCCGCATTGTAGAAACCACCGCAGGCATGCTCAATGCCGTGGGGCTGCAAAATGACGGGGTCGAGGTTTTTTGCGCGCAAAAGCTCCCCCTGCTGCCCAGCCAGGAAACCCCCGTCATCGCAAATATTTACGCCTCCTCTGTTGAAGACTTCGGCAAGCTGGCCGCACGCCTCAATGAGGAAGAGAGCGTGGCCGCGCTTGAGGTCAACGTGTCCTGCCCCAACGTGCGCGAAGGCGGCATAGCTTTCGGCCAGGACCCGGCCATGCTCGCGCAGGTGACGTCCATCGTGCGCAGCGCAGCACCTGACAAGCACATCATGGTCAAGCTTTCTCCCAATGTCACCGACATCACAGTCATGGCCCGCGCTGCTGAAGACGCAGGCGCGGACAGCATATCCTGCATCAATACCTTGCTGGGCATGGCTGTTGACCTGAAAAACCGTCGCCCGGCCCTGGCCAATGTGGTGGGCGGGCTCTCTGGCCCGGCCATCAAGCCCGTGGCGCTGCGCTGCGTGTGGCAGGTCGCCCGGGCAGTGAAAATCCCCGTGGTAGGCGTGGGCGGTATATGCTGCGTTGAAGACGCGCTGGAATTCATTCTGGCTGGCGCGCATGCCGTGCAGGTGGGTACGGCAAGCTTCATGCGTCCAGACTGCGCCTTTGATATGGTGCGCGAGCTTCCCGCTGCCTGCGAGCGCCTGTGCATAACCTCTCTGGACGAGCTGCGCGGCAGCTTGCAGTTGGGTTAATTATGGGTCTTGCCATCACTGTCGCCCGGTCGGAATCGGAACTCAGCCAATTTCTTGATTTTCCCTGGAGCATTTACGCTCAAAGCCCTTTGTGGACGCCCTCTATCAAGAGTCAGGAGCGCGAGCTGCTCACACCCGGCAAACATCCCTTTTGGGAGAGCGCCCGGCGTGAGCTCTTTCTTGCCCTGCGTGACGGACGCCTTGTGGGGCGCATTGCCGCCATTGTGGACGAAAAATACAATGCCTACGCCAATGAAACCTGCGGAAGCTTTGGTTTTTTTGAGTGTGAGGATGACAAGGAAGCTGCCCACGCCCTGCTTGACGCAGCCAAAGACTGGCTGGCAGCACAGGGCATGACCTTCATGCGCGGGCCGCTGAACCCTTCTGCAAACTATACCTGCGGCCTGCTGGTGGACGGGTTTGACCTCGCCCCCACCATCATGATGCCCTGGAACCCGCCCTACTACCCGGTGCTGCTCGAAAGCTGGCATCTGCGTAAAGAGCAGGACCTCTTCGCCTATCTCATTGAAAGAAGCTCGTTTAATCCGCCGGAATGGCTCCACGACGAAGTGGCCCGTCTCAAGGCCGAAGCTCACTTCACCTGCCGCACTTCCAGCAAGGCCACGCTCACTGAAGACATCCGCGACATGCTGGCCCTGTACAAAGAATCGTGGGCGAACAACTGGGGATTTTCGCCCCTTTCGGACGGTGAGGCCGAGCAGCACGTCAAGGAACTGAAAAGCGTGCTGGACCCGGAATTTTTCGTGCTCTTTTACCACGACGGCAAGCCCGCAGCGGGCATGGTGGCCCTGCCCGACATGGCCCCCCTGCTGCGGCGGCTCAACGGCAAGCTCGGCCTTTCCGCGCTCTGGCACTGGTGGCGCGCCCGGCCCGAAATACGCAGTGGCTACCGCACCATTCTTTTTGGCATCCGCGAAGAATTCAGGCTGATGGGCCTGCCCCTGCTTTTGCTTGACTTCATGATGGAAAAAGCTCAGCAGCGGCCAGAATTTCAGTGGGTTGAAGGCTCCTGGGTGCTTGAAGACAACGTGGCCGTCAACGACCTTCTTGAAGATTTTTCGGGCCGCCTCAACAAGCGCTACAGGATCTACCGCAGGGAAATTGAAGCATGAGTATTTCGGCCCCCGCAAGCGACATGAAACAGGCTGGCGCTCCCCCCGCAAGCCCCGAAACAACATCCCAAGGCACCAGCGGGCATCTTGAGGGTGTCAGGGTTCTGCTTACGGGCGGCACCGGCTTTGTGGGGCGGCACCTCTTGCCGCAACTGCTCAAGGCCGGCGCGCAAATCACCTGCCTCACCAGGGCAAGTTCACGTACCAGCGGCCTGCCCCAGGGTGTGGCCGTGGCCCAGGCCGACCTTGCCAGCGGGCAGGGCCTGGCCGAAGCCCTTGACGGGCAGGACATGGTCATCCATATGGCCGCTCTGCTTTTCGGGCTGGGCTGGCAGGACTATCTGCGTGCCAATGCCCGCGCCGCCGCCACATTGGCTGAGGCCATTCATACGGCTGACCAGGCCGCCGCAACGCGTGGTCAAGGCGGCATAAAGCGCCTTGTGCTGGTATCAAGCCAGGCGGCCACCGGCCCCAGCGGCACGGCCCCCGGCGTCAGTGACACCGCGCGGCCCGCGCCAGTGTCGGCCTACGGCTGGTCCAAGGTACTGACAGAACAGATTTTGGGCCGCGCTCTTGGCGACCGCATGGTCACTTTGCGCCCCCCCATCATCTATGGTTCTGGCGACAAAGGCCTTCTGCCCGTGTTCAAGGGCGTGATGC
>JAQVZK010000262.1 GCA_028708195.1 Desulfovibrio sp. | reverse complement strand
AGGCCGCCAGACACCTTGTAGCTGGTATTGTCAAACTTGCCGCCTGCGTGCAGCTTGGTCATGACCACCTGAACAGCTGGCACGCCTTCCTTGGGGTGGATATCCACGGGGATGCCGCGCCCGTCGTCGCGCACGGTAACGCTATTGTCGGCGTGCAGAATGACGGTAACCCGCGAGCAATAGCCTGCCATAGCTTCGTCAAAGGAGTTGTCCACCACTTCGTAGACCAGATGGTGCAGGCCACGGGCGTCGGTGGAACCAATGTACATGGCCGGGCGCTTGCGCACGGCAGAGAGCCCTTCAAGAATGGTAATGGAAGAGGCGTTGTAGCCGCCGTTACCGGGGGTTTGGGGAGCCATTAAACGTCTTCCTCGCTATAATAGGTAGTTTCAGAAACCTTCATGGGCATGATGATAACCGTGTAGTCCGGGTCATCAGCGCCGCGTATGCCGCAAGGACCTTCGGTGCCGGTGAGCATCATATCTATCTTGGCGGACACAAAATGCGCCATCACGTCCATGAGGCTGCGCGTGGGAAAGGCAATGCGCTTGATGTCGCCGCCATAGACAACTTCAAGACTTTCATTGGCAGAGCCCACATCCTGCCCCTGGGCAGAAAGCAGGGCTTCGCTGGATGAAAGGTCCATATAGGTGCAGCGGTCGCTCTCTGTATTAAAAATAAGTATGCGGCCAAGGGCCTCCATAGCTTCTTTGCGCTCAAGCGTCATTGGGTGCATGTCACCACTGGCCAGCTTGCTCATGAAAATATTGTAGTCAGGGTACTGGTGGGCTGCCCGCGGCAGGCTCAAGGTTTCGGCCTTGCCAAGACTGCGCAAATAAAGGCGCTTTTCAGTGATGTTCAGCTCTATTTCGTCCACACCCAACCACTTCTTGATGTCCTGCAAATATTTTTTCTGAATGAGAATGCCTTCTTCAGGCAGGCGTTCGGCCAGTTCGTCATGCGTAAAGGACACAAGCGCGAACTGATGGCCGTTGAGGCCGCAAACATCAATACGCCCGTTGCCCTTGGGCTTCATGCACAGGCAGGCGATGGCGTCCATTGCATCGTCTTCGCTGATGCAAAAGGTCACCTTGTCCAACAGGTCCTGCAAAAAGTCGCCAGACCAGGTAACGGTATTCTCGTCAGGAAAGGTGGAAAAATTCTGAAACCATTCCGCCCCGCTCACAGGCAGCTTGTAAGAACGACGCCCCTGCTCGATAAGCAGGTTGCCCGAAGCCGCATCAAGAGAAAGATGCAGCACGCCAGAAGGCAGTTGACGTACCAGATCCACAAAGGCCCTGCCCTGTACGCCAATAAGGCCAGGCTGCGCCACTTCTGCCTGATACCGACCCGTGAACTCAATGTTGGCGTCGGTAGACATGACGGAAAGCCCGCCTTCTTCTGCCCTGAGCCAGATGGAACGCAGATACTGCGCCCCTGCCTTGGCAGGAATAATGGCAACGGCCTTCAGCAGACCTTCGATGATCTGTTCTTTATTAACAGTTAGTTTCATAAATTCTTTCCTTAACTATTATTAGCGCTGTTTCTTTGTGCGTAATTTATAAAACACTTTGTAAAGATTGTATTTTTCATGGAACACTCCAACCTGCTTTCTGGCAACACCGGTAACAGGCATGAAGGCACATGGGCATTTCAGGTGGTCAGGGTGTTTTTCTTTCAAGTTCTGTCACTAACTTTTGTACCCTTTTGTCACTAACTAGAAGTTTGTTAATCTTTTTAATAGCATGAATGACGGTACTATGGTCACGTCCGCCAAATGCCCTGCCCAGTTCCGGGTACGAAAGCCCCAGTTTCTGGCGGCATACATACATGGCTATCTGTCTTGCCAGCACAAGGTCTGGCCGCCGTTTGCCGCCGAGCACGTCGTCAGGCTTGAGGTTGAGACCCTTCGCCACTTCGGTGAGGATTTCTCTGCAGCCCGGCATTTTTTCAGCAACGCCAGTACGCACAATATTTTCAAGGTCCGTCTGGGTCAGATTAAGCCCTTTGACCGCGCAATATGCCCCCACCTTGAGCATAAGACCCTGCAACAGGCGAAACTGTGAACAGCGCTGTGCAAGAAAGAGCAGTTGTTCCCTTGTGAGCGAAAGGTGACGTTCTTTGCACATGAGCTGCAGGTAACGCAAGCGCACATCAAGGTCCGGCTCCATCAGTTCCACCACAAGACCGCTTTCAAGTCGGGAGCGCAGGCGCTCGTCCAGCGTTCTGAGGGTTTGTGGATGCCCCGAGCAGGCAAAAATCATGCGCGGGGTGGCTCTACCCGTCCGTGTACTGTGAAAGGCCGCGGCCCCGGTCACGCCACCCTGGGGTTCAAGGGCAGGAGCGTTCTCCTGACGGCCGGGGCAGGCGTCCATACAGGCCACAAGTTTGCTCTGCCAGCCGCTGTGGCCGGACATATCCTGTATGTCGTCCAGCACAAGCACGTCATAGCGCTGCCAGAAAAACTCCGGACGCTTGGCCCAGGCAGTGTCGTCGGAACAAAAGCGGGCAGGGTTGGTGCAGATCATGCGCGCAGCGTCCGTTGAGCGCGCAAGCATGGTTGCCATTGATTGCAAAAGGTGGCTTTTGCCAGTGCCGCTTCGCCCGCAGACCAGAAAGGGATTGTAGGCCGTGGCCTTGGTGTTGCCGGAAATTTCTTTGGCCGTGGCCAGAGGAAAGGTGTTTTTGTTGTTAAAAATAAACCCGGCAAAGGGATCGTCCTGCGGGGCCTCGCTTTCAGCTTTGACAGGCAGGGGTATGCCGCTTGCGGGCGTGACAGCCGTAACGTCCACAATGTTGGCAGAAGCGCGCTCGTAAATTATTCGGGGCGCCGGGCCTGCCTGTATATCTTTAAAACGGCGGTCAATGGCCTCTTCAAAGGCGGCGCGTTTGTGACGGCTGAACCATGCCGAAAAATACATGTGCGGAAAGAACACTTTCAGGGTGTTTTCTTCCTGGTGCAGTGTAAGGCTGTCCAGCCAGGATGTTTCACCTGCAATGGCCGGATTTTTGGCCAGTATATCCCGCAACTCGTTTTTCAGCATAGCTCTGTGGTTCAGTGTCCACGCAGGGCGCGCCCTGTGGATAAAGACTTTTTACGCGGCCATTGGCAGGCCCTTTTTTCCGGCTTTCGCCGTACAGGAACAAGGGGTCTTCATAACACAAAAGATGAACGCAAACAAGTGGCGCATGCTGGCCTGCAAACAGTCTTCCCTGTGGACAACTGTGGAAAACTGTACTGTTTTTCCTATTCTGGCCTGGGGTGCACAAGTATAATGACTGCCATCGCTTGCTGCGGCAAACGTACTGGCCTGACAGTAAAGTAAAAAAGTATATAAATTTGGTATGATTGGAACTATAGTACACATAAAATAATTGTCCGGCAGGTAACACTGACAGACCCGAGTTACAGAACTGGACAAGGCAGGCCCCCATAGGTATAAGCTTCAGATGGGGTTCACGATGAAAAGACTATGGTTGGCAGGGGTCGTTATTGTGGCGGTGCTGGGATTTTTTCTGGCGCGCCAGACCGGAGTTTTAGACACGCTCTCCGGCAACAGTCCCGAACAACAACAGAACACTGCGCGAGGTTCAGGCAGCTCTAAAGACAATGCCGGTGCAGATATTGCCAGCACTGACATGTCTCAATCCTCATCTGCTGAAGCTGACGGCC
>JAQVZK010000261.1 GCA_028708195.1 Desulfovibrio sp. | reverse complement strand
CCACATCATCACCGTATTTCTGAATGGCGGCCACAATGGCATCAGGGTCTACCATTCCGTCGCGGGATTCAATATTGACGGCCTCAAAACCCGCCAGCGCGGCTGACGCCGGGTTGGTGCCGTGGGCGGCATCGGGAATGAGCATCTTTTGGGGATTGCGCCCCTTGGCCTTGTGGTAGGCGGCGATGAGCTTGACGCCCACAAATTCGCCGTTGGCACCGGCCATTGGTTGCAGGGTAAAAGCCTTCATGCCTGTCAGCTCACAGAGCACTTTTTCTGTCTGATACAGACATTCAAGCGCGCCTTGAGTGCAGGCCACACTGCGGCCCATCTGCGCCAGCATGGGGTGCAGGCGGGTAAAGCCGGGCAGCGAGGCCACATATTCTGTAAACTTGGGGTTATACTTCATTGTGCAGGAGCCAAGAGGATAAAAATTGGCATCCACACTATAGTTGAGTTTGGAAAGACGGGTAAAGTGGCGCACTACATCCAGTTCAGAGCACTGGGGCAGGCAGGGTTCTTCTTTACGCAGCAGGCCGGCGGGCAGCATTTCCGCAGCCTTGGGGGCGTCGGATTCTATACAAAAGGCGCTGCGACCGGGCACGGATTTTGCGAAGATAGTTTTCACAACAGACCTCCCACGGTTTCAGCCAGCATGCCGATCTGCTGACGGCTGTTGCGTTCTGTGCAGGCCAGCAGCAACACGTTTTCCATATCGGGGTAGTATCGGCCAAGGGGATAGCCGGGTACGCATCCGTGCCCGGCCAGTGAGTCAACCAGGGTCTGCGCAGACACAGGCAGGCGCAGGGCCACTTCGTTGCCGTAGGGCGCATCGTTGAGCAATGCAACACCCTTGATGGCGGTCAGGCGCTCCACCGCGTAGCGGGTGAGGGCCATGTTGTTTTCTGCCAGACGCGTGAGGCCGCGGGGGCCAAGCAGCGACATGTAGATAAGCGACCGCAAGGCGCACAAGGCCTGGTTGGAGCAGATATTGGACGTGGCTTTGGCCCGGCGGATGTGCTGCTCGCGGGCTTGCAGGGTGAGCACGTATCCGGTCTTGCCGTCAAGGTCGCTGGTGCGGCCCACAATGCGGCCGGGGAACTGGCGGATGTGCTCCTTACGGCAGGCCATGATGCCAAGGTAGGGGCCACCGAAAGAAAGGGGCATGCCAAGGCTCTGCCCTTCGGCTACGGCAACGTCCGCACCCATTTCGCCGGGGGTTTTCAGCACCGACTGCATGACAGGGTAAACGGAGATGACGCCGAAAGCCTTGTGCTCGCGCGCCTTGGCGAACACCTGGGTGTAGTCGGCCACAGCGCCAAAGAAGTTGGGGTTCTGCACAATGACGGCAGCGGTGGTGCCGTCAATGGCGGCCATGAGCGCGTCAAGGCGGCTCACGCCTTTTTCCTGCCTGACGGTCTTGAGCTCAAGATCAAGGCTGGAAATGTAGGAGGCCAGCATGACCCGCCAGACGGGATTGACGGCTTCGTCCACCACAAGCACACGGCGGCGGGTGGCGCGAACAGCCATCATGGCCGCTTCAAAAATGGCGGAGCCGCCGTCATACACGGAGGCATTGGCGCAGTCCATACCCATGAGGCGGCTTACGGCCGTTTGGAACTCAAAAATGGCCTGCAACGTGCCCTGCGAGCATTCTGGCTGATAGGGCGTGTAGGAAGTATAGAACTCGCTGCGGCCAGAAAGGGCGTCCACAGCCTTGGGGATGTCGTGGGCGTAGTAGCCCGCGCCGAGGAAGGACATGATATCCGGGCAATTCTTGGCGGCCAGACCTTCAAAGTAGGCGCAAACTATGGCTTCTGACTGGCCTTTGGGCAGATTGAACTGTTTGGGGCGCATTTCCGGAGGAATATCGGCAAAAAGGCCGTCCAGATCGCGCACCCCAACCACGGAGAGCATCTCGTGCAACTCTTCCGGCGTATGGGGGATATATGGCATATCTGCTCCTTGAACATGTTACGCGTGACGTGTGCCTGGAGGGGCAAGGGCGTATTCGCTGAAATCAGCTGCGGCTGTTCCCGCCGGATTTGGCTGGCGGGCCGGTGCGCCGCACCGTTAACGCATTGTATCTTTGAAAGCATCTGCTCGCAAAGTTCTTGAGGCGCTCACTTTGGCGTTGAACAGCGCCTGCAGACAACCGTGCTGTCTTGCGGCAGTTGTCGCAGTTGTCGCAGTTGTCGCAGTTGTCGGGCGGCAGTTATCGCGCGGTCAAAAGCTGAACCCGCGCCGACGCCTCGGAGTGACGGACGCCTGCGTGAGCAGGCGTCCGAACAGTTTAACAGTAAAACTGTTTCAAACCCTGGGCCGTAGCCCAAGGTTGGCACCGGCCAGGGCAATGGCGAGATGCCTAGTGCCCTTCAGTGGCGCAAAAAGCTTCGTACCCGGCCGCGTCCAACAGCCCTTCGGGCTTGCTGGAAAACTTGACACGCATGAGCCAGCCTTCACCGTAGGGATCGCTATTGCATTTTTCAGGCGCCTGCTCCAGAGCAGTATTGATGCCGATGATAGCGCCACTGACCGGAGAAACCAGATCGCTGGCAGCCTTGACGGATTCTACAGAGCCAAACTCCGCACCTTCGCTCACTTCGTCGCCCACCAGCGGCAGTTCCACATAGGTGATGTCCCCGAGGGATTCCTGAGCAAAATGGGTGATGCCCACTACGGCTTCTTCGCCTTCAATGCGCAGCCATTCGTGGCTCTTGCTGTACAACATATCCGTGGGATTGGTAGCCATGTGTATTCTCCTGAAAATAGTTGTCAAATGCAGTGCGCACCGTAGTGGTGCGCCAATCATCGCAAATGCAGCGCGGCGGGCCTATCCGGCCTGTGGGGCCTGTCCGGCATATCCGGCGTACCCGGTGTCCCCGGCCTGTGGGGCCGGGTCCGCGCTTGGCGGGATCAGACCAGCTTTTTGCGTGCCGTGCCTTCTTTATAGAAGGGAATGTCCACCTTTTGGGCGGGCAGTTCCGTTCTGGCGGCGCGCACCACAAAATTTTCCACGTTGGCATGGGCGGCATCCACCCAGCCAAAGGCAATGACATAACCCAATGAAGGGGCAAAAGAACCACTGGTAACCCGGCCCACCACCGTGCCGTCGGGCAGGGCAATGTCGTCGCCGTGGCGGGCGGAGCGGCGGCCTTCGATCTTCAGGGGTACCAGAACTTCACGCACAGTCTGCGCGCCCTCTTTGCCCACATAGTTGGCCTGGCTTGTCATCATGCGGCCCATGCCAGCTTCGACGGGGCTGTGGTCTTCGTCCAGATCATGCCCGTAAAGCGGCAGGCCCGACTCAAGACGCAGGGTGTCGCGTGCGCCAAGGCCCACGGGTTTCACACGTTCGTCAGCCAGGAGGGCCTTCCAGAACTCTTCGGTCTTGCCAGTGGGCAGATAGAGTTCATAGCCCAGTTCGCCAGTATAGCCCGTGCGGCTTACCAGAACGGGCACGCCCTGCCACTGGGTCTCACGAAACGAGAAGTAGCCGAGGTCATGAAAATTCTGGCCCATGAGTTTTTCAAGCACATCCAGCGAATCCGGGCCTTGCAGGTCTACCTTGCCCGTTTCGTCCGAGATGTCGGTAATTTTGACGCTTTGGGGCAGCCGGGTGCGCAGGGTGGCCAGATCGTTGACGGCGCAGGCAGCATTGACCACGGCCATGAAGGATTCTGGGCCAAAACGGTAGATGATGCCGTCGTCGAGCACGCC
>JAQVZK010000013.1 GCA_028708195.1 Desulfovibrio sp. | reverse complement strand
CTGTATTGCACCACCCACCCCTGTGTGCAGTGCAGCAAAATGCTGATCAACTGCGGCATACGCCATATCTATTTTGCGGAACAGTACCCTGACGAGCTTGCCACCACCATGCTCGGCGAAGCAGGCGTACATGTGGAAAAACTGAACTTCGTTCCACCTGTCATCAGCCCCCAGCCGGAGTAGGCCCATGTCTGAACTGGATTACAGACCCTTCATGCGTGAAGCCATTGCCCTTGCGCAAAAGGGACGCTGGAAAACCTGGCCCAATCCTATGGTGGGGGCTGTACTTGTGCGTGACGGCCAGATTGTGGCCAGGGGCTGGCACCGTGCCGCAGGGCAGGACCATGCCGAAGTGGCTTGCCTCAAAGACGCCGCCGCCAATGGCGTTGATGCCTCCCAGTGCACGCTCGTTGTCACGCTTGAACCCTGCTGCCATCAGGGAAAAACCCCCCCCTGTACCGACGCGGTGCGCCAGGCTGGTATTAAAAAGATTGTGGTTGGCCTGTCAGACCCCAACCCCGAAGCCTGCGGCGGCGCGTGCCAACTGCGCGAAACGGGGGTGGAAGTGATTGAAGGTGTCTGCGCTGAAGCCTGCCGTGACCTTGTGGCCGATTTCTTGATCTGGCAGCAAAATCAGCGCCCCTATGTCATCCTCAAAATGGCCGCAACCCTTGATGGCCGCATAGCCACCCGCCGGGGCGAATCCCAGTGGATCAGTTCCGAAGAATCCCGGCAGGAAGTACAGCAAATGCGCGCGGGCATTGGCCACTGCGGCGGTGCGGTACTTGTGGGCGGCGGCACCTTTCGGGCTGACAATCCTCGTCTCACGGTGCGCCCCATCAGCGAGAACGAGCCAGACTGCCCCCAGCCTTTGGCGTGCGTGCTAACCTCACGCCTGCCCCAGCCAGATGCGGACTTCTACCTGCTTAAAGAACGGCCAGAGCAGACCATCTTTCTGGCTTCCCCTGCGGCCGCGGCCTCCACAACTGCCAAGGCTCTGCGCGACAAGGGGGTACGTGTGCTCTCCCTGGGGCCAGCAATGCGCGGCGGGCCAGACCTGACCCATATGCTGCGCACCCTCTGGGAAGAACTCAATTGCCCCTATCTTCTGTGTGAAGGCGGTGGGCATCTGGCCCTCAGTCTTCTCGAAACAGGCGTGGTAGACGAGTTTCGCCTGCACATGGCACCAATAATTCTGGGTGACGAAGACGCGCAACCGCTCTTTTCTGGCCGGGCTCCCCTGAGTCTGGACGAGGCGCTGCGCATGCGTGTTATAGGCACCCACATCAGCGGTGGCGACATTCATATTGAACTGCGCCCACTGCAGCCTGCCGAAGGAAAGTAGAACTTCATGTTTACAGGTATCATCCAGGGACAGGGCGAGGTGCGCTCACTGCGCAAAACCGGTGCGGAGTGCCGCATCTGTCTGCGCCCGCTTTTTTCGCTGCCAGACATTGTTGATGGCGAATCCGTAGCCGTCAACGGCGTCTGCCTGTCTGTGGAAGAGCACGCAAGCGACACGTTCACAGCCTACGCGTCAAGCGAAACCCTCTCTCGTACCACGCTGGGCAACCTGCAAACGGGGCATATGGTCAACCTTGAACGTGCCCTGGCACTGGGCGACCGCCTGGGCGGGCACCTTGTCAGCGGGCACGTGGACTGCCTTGCCACTGTGAAAGAGGTACGCCAGGTGGGGCAATCCCTGCGCTGCCGCCTCGCCTTTCCTGCGGAATTTGGCGTTGAAGTCATCTCCAAGGGTTCCGTGTCGCTTGACGGCATCAGCCTTACAGTCAATGATTGCGGCCCAGATTTTCTTGAGGTCAACATCATCCCTGACACCCAGAGGCGCACCACCATGCTGCACTGGCGGTCAGGCGTGGCCGTCAATATGGAAACAGACCTTATCGGCAAGTATGTGCGCAATCTGCTGGGCCCGTGGGCAGCATCTGCAAACGGAAAAAACGCGTCCCCGACATCAGCGACATCAGCGGGGCTGAACATGGAATTTTTGCTGCGGCAGGGCTTTTTGTAGGCGCGGTCCGGGACCGCACCCCCTGTCGTCTTGCACCATATCACTATAGAACTGAATGAAAGCGCATCACCGTGCGCCGAGGAGTTGCCATGAGCACAATGACAACCATTGCTGGCCAGCTTGACGCCAAGGGCCTTAAAGTAGCCATCGTGGCCACCCGCTTTAATGATTTCATCGTAGACCGCCTTGTGGGCGGCGCTATCGACTATCTGGAACGCCACGGGCTGGAAAAAGAAAACGTCACCCTGGTGCGCATTCCCGGCGCTTTCGAGATGCCCCTGATCTGCCAGAAGCTCGCGGCCTCGGGCAAATACAACGGTATTCTTGCTCTGGGCGCGGTCATTCGCGGCGGCACCCCCCACTTTGACTATGTTTGCGCCGAAGCCAGCAAGGGAATCGCCCACACCATGATGGAGCATAACATGCCCATCGGTTTCGGCTTGCTCACCTGCGACAATATCGAGCAGGCCATTGAGCGTGCCGGCTCCAAGGCTGGCAACAAGGGCGTGGAAGCGGCCGCTGCCATGCTGGAAACCATCCGCGTCATGGAGCAGTTGTAAACGTATGGCCAAGGCCAAAAATGCTACACGGCGCGGTGAACGCGAAATGGCTTTTCAAGTTTTGTACGGCCTTTCCTTCACCCCTGCCCGGACACTTGAAGAACTGCGTCGCAGCTTTCGCACATCACCGGACAACCTCGTGCGCAGTGAAGAAAGCGGTGTTCCCGTCGAAACCTGCGGCTTTGCCTGGGAACTGGTGGAAGGAGTGTGGAGTAACAGCGCTGCTCTTGATAAAGCCATCACCCAGTTTTCTCACAACTGGCGTGTGGACCGCATGGGCCGGGTTGAGCTGACACTGCTGCGCCTGGCCGTCTATGAGCTTTTGTTCCGCAACGATGTGCCGTCAAAAGTTTCTATAAATGAGGCTCTGGAACTAAGCCGCCAGTTTGGCGAAGGCAATGCCAAGAACTTTATCAATGGCATTCTCGACGCAGTGGCTAAAGCCCTGGAAGCTGGCGAACTGCAACGCCCCGCCGCACCTGCCAATCAATCCATCTGAACCGGTATGCCCCATGACACACGAAGAACGCTACGATCCCAAAGCTATTGAAGAAAAATGGCAGGCCCGGTGGCAGGCTGAAAACGCTTTTGCCTGCAGCCATAAAAGCGACAAGCCCAAGTACTATGTGCTTGAGATGTTTCCCTACCCTTCGGGCAACATCCACATGGGCCATGTACGTAACTATTCCATCGGTGATGTGGTGGCGCGCAGCAAACGCATGCAGGGCTACAACGTGATGCACCCTATGGGGTGGGACGCTTTTGGCCTGCCCGCCGAAAACGCGGCCATCAAAAACAATACCCATCCCGCCGAGTGGACGTACGCCAATATCAGAAACATGCGCACCCAACTGAAACGGTTGGGCTATTCGTATGATTGGTCGCGAGAATTGGCCACCTGCCGGCCAGAGTACTACCGCTGGGAACAGATGTTTTTCTTGCGTCTGCTTGAAAAAGGCCTTGTCTACCGCAAAAAGGCTCCGCAAAACTGGTGCCCGTCCTGCCACACGGTGCTGGCCAATGAGCAGGTCATCGACGGTTTGTGCTGGCGTTGCGACAGCGCTGTGGTGCAAAAAGACCTGACCCAGTGGTTTCTCAAAATCACCGCCTACGGTGATGAGCTGCTGGATGATCTGAACAAGCTTGAAGGCGGCTGGCCCGACCGCGTTATCGCCATGCAGCGCAACTGGATTGGCAAATCCACTGGTGCCGCCATTACCTTTGGTCTTGAAAAAGGCTTCGGGGACATTGAAGGCATCGACGTTTTCACCACAAGGCCCGACACGGTCTTTGGCGTTACCTTCATGACGCTTGCGCCCGAGCATCCCCTGGTTGAAAAACTGATTGAAGACTATGATAAAGCCGAAGAAGTTCGGGATTTTGTGGAACGTATCCGCAATATGGACCGCCTTGATCGCCAGTCCGACGCTGTGGAAAAAGAAGGCATCTTCACCGGGGCCTATGCGGTACACCCGTTCACAGGCCAGCGCGTGCCGCTGTGGGTCGGTAACTTTGTTCTGGCCGACTACGGCACAGGTGCTGTCATGGGCGTACCCGCCCACGACCAGCGCGACTTTGAATTTGCCCGCAAATACGACCTGCCCCTGCGAGTGGTCATAAGCCCCGCTGGCGAGAGCCTGGACACTGAAGCCATGACCGAGGCCTTCACCTTGGACGGCGTCATGGTCAACTCCGGCCCCTTTGACGGGATGCCCAACGAAGACGGCAAGAAAGCCGTGGCTCAAAGCCTTGAAAAAGACGGCAAGGGCAAGGCTACCACACAGTTCCGCCTGCGCGACTGGAACATCTCGCGCCAGCGCTACTGGGGTTCGCCCATTCCTGTGGTCTATTGCGACACGTGCGGCGTTGTTCCTGAAAAGGAAGAAAACCTGCCCGTGGTCTTGCCCCTGGATGTAAAGACCCGCACTGACGGACGCTCGCCCCTGGCAGAGACCCCATCCTTCGCGGTCTGCACCTGCCCCACATGTGGCGGCCAGGCACGGCGCGAGACCGATACTATGGACACCTTTGTGGAGTCATCCTGTATTTTGCCCGCTATACCAGCGCCCGTGACAGTGAAGCGCCATTCAATATAGACGCCATCAAATACTGGCTGCCTGTGGATCAATATATCGGCGGCGTGGAACACGCCATCCTGCACCTGCTCTATTCCCGCTTTTTCACCAAGGTGCTGCGTGATCTGGGCTTCTTTCCCGCAGAGCTTGACGAGCCTTTCCGCAACCTGCTCACTCAGGGCATGGTGCTTAAAGACGGCGGCAAGATGTCAAAATCCAAAGGCAACGTGGTTGACCCCACAACAATGATTAAAAAATACGGCGCGGATACCGTGCGCCTGTTCTGCCTTTTCGCTGCCCCGGCTGAACGCGATTTTGACTGGTCCGACTCCGGCATTGAAGGCGCTTCGCGCTTTATTGGCCGTGTGTGGCGCCTGTTTACCGAAGAACGGGAGCGCCTGCTGCCGCTCAAGGCATGCGCCGCCACCGGGCAGGACGCCGTCAGCCCTGAAGCCCGTGAACTGCGCCGCCGCGAACACCTTGCGGTCAAGAAAGCCAGAGAAGACATGGGCGACCGCTTCCAGTTCAACACGGCTATCGCCGCGGTGATGGAGCTGGTCAACACCATGTACCTTTCGCGCGATAAATTGGGCATGAGCCAAGCTGATCGATGCGTGTTCTCTTCTGCCATGAGCACTGTCATAACCCTTCTTTCACCTATCATCCCTCATATTTGTGATGAACTTTGGGAACGCCTTGGGCACAAAACTCCCGTCTCTGAAGAGCTTTGGCCCGACTGGAGCCAGGAAGCAACCGCCCAGGACATGCTTACCGTGGCCCTTCAGGTCAACGGCAAACTGCGGGGCACGGTTGAAATTCCCGCCGGGACGGACAAGGCCACAATGGAAGCCACGGCTCTGGCCGACAACTCCGTGCAGCGCCACCTTGCTGGCCTCACCGTGCGCAAAGTGGTCGTGGTGCCGGGCAAACTGGTCAACATTGTAGCAAATTAGAGCAGTTAAACTTTTTAAAGTTAATTTGCTCTAGACGCTCACCCCGCAGCACTGCAACATATATGGAAGGGGCGCTTTTTCAAAAAAGCGCCCCTTCTCCTTTCCTCTTCCCTGAAAATGCGTTTATCGGTATGCTGAAGCCCTGACTGCTTACCCCAGGGGCCGTTTCTGACTAAATGATTTTGCACCAAGGGCAAGAAAAAAGGACCTTTTTACGAAAAGAATGTTCTCTTACGGTACATGACTTTAATAAAAATATCCTTTTAATGCAGCCAGTTAAATAATATTTATTTTGAATCTGCACTAGACATGCTGTTCTGGCCTTTGCCGGAACCGCTACAGTACGGCACCCAAACATGAGCACCCCCCATCCCGGATTTACCTTTCTTGTCTGTCCTGACGGACAATTGCTGCGCGCCCACCTGAATCGGCTGCTGGCTGCACACCCGCCTGCGGCCGCAGGCGGCCTCATGCCCACGACCAGCCCCGTTCAGTGGGAGCGCCACGTTTACTGGGGCGATGAAGAACCCCCACAGCGCTTTTGGGAGCACCTCACGCTTCAGGGGCTCTTTGGCGCGCCACGCGCCCTGATCGTACGCCAGGCCAACCAGTGGCCCGCCGCTGTATGGAAAAAAATTTCCCATGCTCTGGCCCGTCCTTCAGAGCAGTGTTGGCCTTTTTTCTGCCTTGAAGTAAACTGGGAACGAGGCCAGCCCAAAATTCCCGCCCACCTTGGCAAATTGCCCTGCATGGGCTTTGCCGACAAGCAGGGCTGGATATGGCGGCATGAAGGGCTTAACGAGCGCACAGTAAAAAAACATGTGCTCCAGCGTTGCCAGTCACTTGGCTTGCGGTTTGAGCCTGACGCCCTGGAGCAGTTTTGCGCCTCTGTGCCCCCTGATGCGCTGGCCATTGAAAATGAGCTGGAAAGACTGCTTCTTTTGCGCGCGGCCCTGGCAAAAAACGAAGATGTGGCGGGCAATCCCACTGGGGATATCCCCGGCAGCCCTGAGGGCAACATAAATCTGGCAATGATTTCTACTGCCTCGTGGAGCCCTGCATGTGACGTTTTTGCCTGCATCCGTCACATGCAGGCAGGCAATTTGCCAGCAGTGTGGAGAGAACTTGCGCGGAGCAAAGACGGCGACAGCCTGCTGTTTTCCCTTCTGGCTCTGCTGGCCCGCGAACTCCGCCTTCTCTGGCAATGCCAGGCAGGCGAAAATCCGCGCATGCGCCCCCAGGACGCTGGCACAAAAAAACAGCTCGCCCAGCGCCTCGGCGCTGCGGGCATTGCGCAGGGCATGAGCCTTGTGATCGATGCGGAACTGTTTGTTAAAAGTGGCCGACGCAGCCCGGAACAAAGTCTGGACTTTCTGGCCGCACGCATGACAGCCCTTTTTGCCCGCGCGCAGGGCCGGGCATGAGCTGACCGAAGCTGGTGCCGTTATCAAAGTGAAGTTTTTTGCCCACACGCAGGGCTCGGGCATCAAAGCCTGCGAGCAACTCCCTGTTTTCGCCCCAAAATGGGCAAAAACCCTGTAGCCATATATCTGCCTCTTGCATAACCTCCAAGACTGCTTACCTTATGACAGCAAAGCCAGACCAGACACCACTACATGCAGGCCACCGGGCCAGATTGCGTGAACGTTTCGAGCATGAACCAGCCGCTGTTGCCGATTATGAGGTGCTGGAACTGCTGTTGAGCTATGGGCTCATACGCAAGGACACAAAACCCCTGGCCAAGATCCTGCTGCAACGGTTTGGCAGCATCAGGGGCGTCATGGACGCCCGGCCTGACGAACTTCTGGCAGTGCCCGGCTTTGGACCAGGGCTGATGACTTTTTTCAGGGTCATGCACGAAATACGAAGCCGCCACGAGGCTTCGCCCATGCGCAAAAGAGAAGTTCTGGTCACACCTCAAGCAGTGGCCCGCATGGCTCAGAGCCGGCTGGCGGGCTGCCCGCACGAAGAATGCTGGCTGGCGCTGGTAGATCAGCGCAACCGGCTTACTTCTTGGGAATGCCTGCGGCGAGGTGGCGTCGCGGAGGTTTCTATGAACCCCAGAGAAGTGTTTGAGACCGCGCTGTTGCGCAAGGCCAGCGGCATCATAATGGTGCACAACCATCCCGGCGGCAATCCCGCTCCTTCGGAAGCGGACAAAACTTTTACCGCCGCACTGCAAAGACTTGCACCACAACTGGGCCTGCGCTTTCTGGATCACGTTATCGTTACTGAGGGAGACTGCTACAGCATCACGCAGATGCAGACTATCTAATAGGCAGTCATGGGAGACTATATGGCTGATTATAATGACAAAAATCATTTGTTGAACATGGACGAAACCGGTTCTGCCTCTGAACCGGGTGTTGATAATGAAGAACAGCGGGATGCTGCCCATCTCGCACAAGATATGGCAGAAACCGAGGGTGGCCTTATGGCCGCCATGCAAAGCATACCGGATACACTGCCCGTTCTGCCCGTACGAGACGTGGTTATTTTTAACTACATGATCCTGCCCCTCTTCATTGGCCGCGAAAAATCAGTTCAAGCTGTGGATGCGGCCCTTAAAAACGGGCGGCATCTGCTCGTCTGCGCCCAAAAAGAAGAGAGCACCGAAGACCCCGGCCCGGACGACCTCTATGAGGTTGGCACAGTGGTGCAGGTCATGCGCATGCTCAAAATGCCAGACTCCAGGGTGAAAATTCTTGTGCAGGGCGTAAGCCGCGCGCGCGTACGCAGTTTTAATCAGGTTGAGCCTTACCTTGAGGCCAAGATTGAAACCCTGCTTGAAACTACGCCCAAGATAGACCCCACGGTGGAGGCCCTGCTGCGCTCTGTTCGTGAACAGAGTGAAAAGGTGCTGTCCTTGCGCGGTCTTTCTTCACCAGACGTGCTGGCAGTGCTGCAAAATGTTGACGATCCTGGTCGCCTGGCCGACCTTATCGCCGCCAATATGCGCATGAAGACATCCGACGCCCAGCGTATTCTTGAGGCTGAAGATCCTCTGGACCGCCTCATGCTGGTTAATACCCAGTTGCAACGCGAAGTGGAGGTTGCCACCGTACAGGCCCGCATCCAGAGTTCCGCCCGCGAAGGTATGGACAAGGCGCAGAAAGACTACTTTTTGCGCGAACAGCTTAAAGCCATCCGCACCGAGCTTGGTGACAAAGACGAAGATGGCGAAGACGAGATGGAAAACCTGAAGGCCGCCCTGGACAAGGCGGGCCTGCCCAAGGATGTGCGCAAGGAAGCAGACAAGCAGTTGCGGCGTCTGGCGGGCATGCACGCGGACTCCTCCGAGGCCAACGTGGTGCGCACCTACCTTGACTGGATGGTGGAACTGCCCTGGAAGAAGCTTTCACGCGACAGGCTCGACATAGCCTACGCCAAACAAATCCTGGATGAAGACCACTGTGGCCTGGTAAAGGTCAAAGACCGCATCCTTGAATTTTTGAGCGTGCGCAAGCTCAACCCTCAGTCCAAGGGTCCCATTCTCTGCTTTGCGGGCCCTCCAGGGGTTGGTAAGACGTCCCTTGGCCGCTCCATTGCGCGCGCCCTGGGCCGCAAGTTCCAGAGGCTTTCGCTGGGCGGCATGCACGATGAGGCGGAAATCCGCGGGCACAGGCGCACCTATATCGGGGCCATGCCGGGGCGTATCATCCAAAGCCTCAAGCAGGCGGGCACGCGTAACCCGGTTATCGTGCTGGACGAAGTGGACAAGCTCGGCTCTGATTTCAGGGGCGACCCGTCATCGGCCCTGCTGGAAGTGCTGGATCCGGAACAGAACCACACCTTCAGCGACCATTACCTTAACGTGCCCTATGATCTTTCAAAGGTGATGTTTCTGTGTACGGCCAACCATCTTGAAACCATTCCTGCGGCCCTGCGTGACCGTATGGAGGTCATCACCCTGCCCGGCTACACCATGCAGGAAAAGGCCGAAATAGCGCGCAAGCACCTCTTGCCCAAGAAGATCAAGGAAAACGGCCTGGAAGAAAACGACGTGGTTCTGGAAGAAGCAGCCCTTGAAAAGGTTATCAGGGAATACACGCGTGAAGCGGGCCTGCGTAACCTTGAACGCGAGCTGTCTTCCATCTGCCGCAAGCTGGCGCGCCGCAAGGCCGAAGGCAAAAAGGGTCCCTTCAAGATCGGCGTGGCCGATGTGGAAAAGCTGTTGGGCGCACCGCGCTTTATAGAAGACGAAAAGGAAAAGAAACTCATGCCCGGCATGGCTCTTGGCCTGGCCTGGACCCCCGCGGGCGGCGAAGTGCTCACGGTTGAAGCCACTGTCATGAAGGGCAAGGGCGGCCTTACGCTCACTGGCCAGTTGGGTGACGTCATGAAAGAAAGTGCTCAGGCTGCGTTAAGTTATATACGCAGTCGGGCCGAAGAACTGGGCGTAAACCCGTCCTTTGTCTCGGAATTCGACATCCATGTGCACGTGCCCGCCGGGGCCACCCCCAAGGACGGGCCATCGGCAGGTGTTACGCTGACAACAGCCCTCATCTCGGCCCTCAGTGGCCGCCGTGTGCGGGCCGACTTGTGCATGACCGGCGAAATAACCCTTCAGGGCAGGGTACTGCCCGTGGGCGGCATCAAGGAAAAAATTCTGGCAGGTGTGGCTCGCGGCCTCAAGCACGTGATCATCCCCTGGCAGAACACAAAGGACCTTGAAGACGTGCCCAAGGAACTGCTCAAGCGCATCACCGTGCACCCTGTGCACCACTACGACGAACTGCTTCCCCTTGTTTTTGAGGGCAAAAGCGGCCGTGGCGGCGCATCGGGTTCTGACAAAAACGGTAAAAGCAAGCCCGTTGAGGACAAAAAGGACAAGGACGCGGTAGCTGCCCGCGCGGGCAAGTCTCCTGCGACCCCAGGTGCCAAGCGCAAGCCCGGCGGTACCGGCGCTGAAGCTGGAGCCTGAATCCTGTGAAGCTGCGTCAGTATATTGCTGAAGCCGCGCAAGCACTGCAAAAGGCGGGGGTGGATAGCCCCCGCCTTTGCGCGCATGTGCTGGTGCGCCAGGTGCTTGGGCTCGACCGCATCGCCTGCGTGGTCGAGGCCGAACGCAAACTGCTGCCGCACGAAGTTGAGAACCTTGACGCCCTTATGGCCCGACGAACAGCCGGGGAGCCGCTGGCCCACATCACAGGCAGCAAAGAATTTTATGGCCGTGACTTTCTGGTAACGCCGCATACGCTTATTCCCCGTCCAGAAACAGAGCTGCTCATTGACAAGGCCCTTGAGGTGGCACGGGAGCTGGAGTCCCAGGCAGGGACGTGTGGGACGTGCATACAGGGAACGGACACGCGGGGTGCAGGCATCCAGGGAACAGGTACGTGTGGGTCTGGCCTGTATTTTGCCGACCTTGGCACAGGATCGGGCTGCATTGGCATCACCCTGGCCCTGGAGCTCCCCCACTGGCATGGCCTGCTCTTGGATATCAGCAGCAATGCCGTAGAAACGGCATGCGCGAACGCGCAAAGGCTTGATGCACAGCACCGGGTCACCTGCCTGCGAGGCGACATGCACAGGCCACCCCTGGCTCGGGGGGGCTACTCCATGCTGGTCAGCAACCCGCCATATATTGCCGAATCGGAACGCTCTATGGTAATGGATGAAGTGCTCGCATACGAACCGCACGGCGCTTTGTTTTCGCCGCATGACGGGTTGGACCACCTCGCAGCCGCAATTCGGGCGGCAGCTGGCGCTCTTAAACCTGGCGGGCGTCTGCTGCTTGAACACGGCGCAGCACAGGGCGCAAGCACGCGCCGCCTGCTGCGCGAGGACAATTTGTTTGAAGATACAGTGACTCACAGGGATTTTGCCGGCTTAGAGCGCTGCACTGTGACGCGCCGTACCTGCCGCTGACTTTGTGAGAAACACGGCGGCAAGGCGGCTTTTTTAAGGACTGGCGCTGCTTTTAAAGACTTATCTGACTGCCGCGCCAGAGAAACTTGTAAAAAAAGTTTCGTTAAAATGCATTTTTTACTTGCCAAGCAGTTAAGAAGTGGCTAAATAGCACTCTTGCCGCTGGCGTAGCTCAACTGGCAGAGCAGCTGATTTGTAATCAGCAGGTTGCGGGTTCAAGTCCCATCGCCAGCTCCAGAGATTACGCCGGTCAAAGGTTAGGACACTTGCCCTACCTTAGCGGCACGAGTGGAGGGGTTCCCGAGTGGCCAAAGGGAACAGACTGTAAATCTGTCGTCGTAAGACTTCGGTGGTTCAAATCCACCCCCCTCCACCACCACTTTTCCGTCTCCAAACTCAGACGGTTGGTGGCTGTTTACAAAAAACTGCCTTGGCTGTAGGAGACAGGTGCCTGTCGGGGAACTACGGTAGCGTGCGGGAATAGCTCAACGGCTAGAGCATCAGCCTTCCAAGCTGAGGGTTGCGGGTTCGAATCCCGTTTCCCGCTCCATTCCTGCTGAATCCCTCCCCTAAGTCAACCCGTCCGCCAATGCACGTTCCCTGGTGTCCAGGGACTGAATGCGGACAGCGGGCCGCCCAACGGTTTTTTTCCACTGCCGCAGCCGTTACGCGAGGAGCAGGCGTTACACACGCAAAGCTTAAAGCATTTTTTTGTAACGCAGGTAAAACGCAAACATTATTTTCTCCAGGGAGACGTACAATGGGCAAGGAAAAATTTGAACGCAAAAAGCCCCATGTAAACATCGGCACCATCGGCCACATCGACCACGGTAAAACCACTCTGACTGCCGCCATCACCAAGGTGTCGAACATGAAGAATGGCGGCAAGTTCATTTCGTACGACGAAATCGACAAGGCCCCCGAAGAAAAAGAACGTGGCATCACCATCTCCACCTCGCATGTGGAATACGAGACCCCCAATCGTCACTATGCGCACGTGGACTGCCCCGGTCACGCCGACTACATCAAGAACATGATCACCGGCGCTGCCCAGATGGACGGCGGTATTCTGGTGGTTGCTGCCACTGACGGCCCCATGCCCCAGACCCGTGAGCACATCCTGCTTGCCCGTCAGGTCGGTGTGCCCCAGCTGGTGGTTTTTCTGAACAAGTGCGACCTCGTGGACGACGAAGAGCTGCTTGAGCTGGTGGAACTGGAAGTGCGCGAACTGCTCTCTCTCTATGACTTCCCCGGCGACGACGTGCCCGTGATCCGCGGCTCCGCCCTGAAGGCTCTTGAGTCTGACAACCCCGACACTGCTGAAGCCAAGTGCATTCTTGACCTGCTGGAAGCTTGCGACACCTTTATTCCCACGCCTGAGCGTGACGTCGACAAGCCCTTCCTGATGCCCATCGAAGACGTGTTCTCCATCTCTGGCCGTGGCACCGTTGTGACCGGTCGTGTGGAACGCGGCATAATCAAGGTCGGCGAAGAAGTGGAAATCGTGGGTATCAAGCCCACCGTCAAGACCACCTGCACCGGCGTGGAAATGTTCCGCAAGCTGCTCGATCAGGGCCAGGCTGGCGACAACATCGGCGCCCTGCTGCGCGGTGTCAAGCGTGACGACGTGGAACGCGGCCAGGTTCTTGCCGCTCCCAAGAGCATCACGCCCCACAAGAAGTTCAAGGCTGAAGTGTACGTGCTCTCCAAGGAAGAAGGCGGCCGTCATACCCCGTTCTTCACTGGTTATCGTCCCCAGTTCTACTTCCGTACCACGGACATCACCGGCGTGATCGGTCTGCCCGAAGGCGTGGAAATGGTTATGCCTGGTGACAACTCACAGTTCCTGGTGGAACTCATCGCTCCCATCGCCATGGAGGCTGGTCTGCGCTTCGCTATCCGCGAAGGCGGCCGCACCGTCGGCTCGGGCGTGGTGACCGAAATCACCGAGTAGACTTATGAGAATTAACATACTTCTGGCTTGCACCGAGTGCAAACGCCGCAACTACAGCACCCGGAAGAACAAGAAAAACACTACCGGTCGGCTGGAAATGAAAAAGTATTGCCCCTGGGACAAGAAGCACACGTTGCATCGCGAAACCAGGTAACATAATTCCGCTGGGGGGCTTATAGCCCCCCGGACGGCACGCAGGGCAGTAGCTCTAACGGCTAGAGCGGCGGTCTCCAAAACCGCATGTTGGGGGTTCGAATCCCTCCTGCCCTGCCATTTTTTATCTCCGGACAACACACCATGGCAAAAAAACAAGCTCAGGCTGGCGACCTTAAGGCCGACAAAGCCCCCAACGTTTTCGTGCGCTTCGTGCGCTACGTAGAAGACGCCAAGGCAGAGTTGCGCAAGGTGACCTGGCCCACGGTGAAAGAAACACGCAAGGCCACTCTGGCCGTGTTGGGCTTTGTCGCCGTGATGGCCGTCATTCTTGGGTTGGTTGACCTTGGTCTGTCATCCCTGATCAAGACCATACTGTCCTGAAGGCCAATATGAAAGACCCCGCTATCGACGAAACTTCCGAGCTTAGTCAAAAGGCTCGCTGGTACATTGTGCATACCTACTCGGGTTTCGAGCAGCGTGTGCAAAAAACCATTAACGAGTTGCGCCGCACCGGGCAGGAACAGGGCCTTATTGAGGAAGTGGTGGTTCCCACCGAAAAGGTCATTGAACCCACCAAGGGGGGACAGCAGCGTACATCTACGCGTAAGTTCTACCCTGGCTATGTGATGGTTCGCATGGTCATGACCGACCTGTCCTGGCACCTGGTGCAGTCCATCCCCAAGGTTACCGGATTTGTGGGGGGCAAAAACCGTCCCACGCCCATGCGTGATGGCGAAGCCGAACGCATTCTGGAACTGATGGAAACACGTCAGGAAACCCCGCGGCCCAAGTTCAACTTTGACAGGGGTGATGAGGTGCGCGTCATTGAAGGTCCCTTTGGGGGCTTTAACGGCGTGGTTGAAGACGTTAACTACGACAAGGGAAAACTGCGCGTTTCTGTTTCCATTTTTGGGCGTCAAACCCCCGTGGAACTGGATTTCGCTCAGGTTTCCAAAGGCTAGACCCCTTCACACAAGGGATCTGCGGACGGGATTCGCTCCTTGTCCGTCCGGCGCGTTTGCACCATGTGCACAATACGCCGAGGCAAATATTACCTAACCTTGCTTAATGACTTGCCCCCGCGCAGCGGCTCTTAGCCGGGCAGCGCGAGCAGCGATGAAGGATAAAGCAAATGGCCAAAAAAGAAGTTGCCAAGATCAAACTGCAGATTCCTGCTGGTGCGGCCAACCCCTCCCCGCCGGTAGGTCCCGCCCTCGGTCAGCACGGCCTGAACATCATGGGCTTCTGCAAAGAGTTCAATGCCCGTACGATGGACCAGAAAGGCATGATCATCCCTGTGGTTATCACGGTGTATGCTGACCGCTCTTTCACTTTCATCACCAAGACCCCTCCGGCCTCGGTGCTGATCTTGAAGGCCGCCAAGATTGAAAAAGGTTCTGGCGAACCCAACCGTAACAAAGTGGGCACCCTGTCCTTGGCTCAGGTTGAAGAAATCGCGAAGCTCAAGCTCCCCGATCTCAATGCCGCCAGCCTTGACTCTGCCATTAAGTCCATTGCGGGCACCGCTCGCAGCATGGGCATTGACGTTAAGTAGGGCCGCCGCATTGCGGGGTCATACTCCCGCAGAATGCAGGTTTTGGCCTTTAGGCAACAGTTGGCCGGCTCAGCCGCAATCCCGCAGTTGCCATCGTTGAAATCAATTGTACTGCTGCCTTCGCTCAAGCTGAAGAGTTGCAGGAGATGCAAAACGACAAGGATTATCTCATGCCTAAACGTGGCAAAAATTTTCGCAAAGCTCTCGAGGGGACCGACCTTCAGGAGCGCTTCAGCATAGAAGACGCTGTGAGCAAATCGCTCGGCGCTGCCTTTGCTAAGTTTGACGAAACCGTTGACGTGGCCATTCGCCTTGGTGTTGACCCCAAATATTCTGACCAGATGGTGCGCGGTGCCGTTACCCTGCCCCACGGGCTTGGCAAGACTGTGCGCGGGGCCGTGTTCTGCAAAGGCGAAAAGCAGGC
>JAQVZK010000260.1:1090-3728 GCA_028708195.1 Desulfovibrio sp. | reverse complement strand
ATTTACAATCGCAAAATCCACGTGCTTGAAGGCCCAGGCTATTGGGTCACATGGTCCGAGCAGTTGTACACAGCTTCCAACCTTTCTACCGAAGGCGTGCGCCGCCTGTACTGGCAGCGCGGCAAGGACAAAAAATTTCGCATAGTCGGTATGGAGTGGACCCCGCGTGACCTCGGCATGCGCGCCGCG
Organism: Desulfovibrio sp.; assembly: GCA_028708195.1. Taxonomy (GTDB): domain Bacteria; phylum Desulfobacterota; class Desulfovibrionia; order Desulfovibrionales; family Desulfovibrionaceae; genus Desulfovibrio. Next base: position 3,539 of record JAQVZK010000260.1, on the reverse strand, counting down.
TACCAGCGGGGCCAGCTTGTGGCGGAGGCTCCCTTGCAGGTCGCCTCGGACGCAGACTCCGAAGCGCCCATGCCCCCCCGTCTGGATATGCCAGAAGCCGCTGGAGATGTGGCCGATGGCGTTGCAGCCACCGCAGACGCCACCAGTGCCAAACTGGCCGACAAGACTACGGCCGAGACCACCACGCCGGGTAAGTCTGTGGCGTTAAGCGATCCCCTTGTGCCCCGCCGCCTGAACTCCCAACCTCCGGCCGAGGTAAACTGGGGTGCCCGTCCGGCTATGGAAGACACGGCCAGACAGGCCGCAAAGCAGCGCGCGGCTGACGAACTGGTGGCCCGCCAAAAAGCTGAAGAAGAACGCCTTGCGCAACAGCAGGCCGACGAGGCCCGCGCAGCGGAAGAACGCGCGCTGGCCGAAAAAGCCGCCGCCTCCCGCGCAGCTGCAGAAAAGGCCGCTCAAGAAGCAGAAGCCCAAAGACTTGCCCAGCAGCAGGCCGCCGAAAGGCTTGCCGCCGAAAAGCTCGAAGCCCAAAGACTTGCCGCCGAAAAGCAGGCTGCCGAAAAGCTCGCGCAAGAAAAACTCTCCGCCGAAAAGCAGGCCGAGGTCGAGCTTGCGGCACAGCGCGCCACCCAAGAACAGGAAGCCCAAAAGCTTGCCGCCCTTGCCGCGCAGGATTTAAGCCTGACGCCGCAACTGCAGGCACAGTTGCATCAGGCCCTTGGTGGCTGGGGCTCGGCCCTGACATCGCGTTCGCCCTCTCTTGCCAATTTTTACGACCACGCCCGCTACAACCGGGAACCCGGCGCGCCGCGCGGTCAATCCTACAATACTGCATGGCGTGAACTTGAAAAGCACCTCGGTGCGCCCTGGCTGCGTTATATCAGCCGCAAGCCCTCGTTTGAGGTGCACGGCAAGCTGGCCGTCAGCCATAGTGAAGAACTTATTGCCAGCCCCGACGGCATCAGCGAAGGCGTGCGTACGCTCTGGTGGCGCAGAGGCGATGACGGCGACCTGCGCATCGTGGCGGCCCAGTTCAAGCCGCAGGAGCTTGGCTTGGCCGCAGATTACCTTGACCAGGTCAGCGGCGCTGTGAGCGAGGCCATCGAGAACTGGCGAAAGGCTTGGGAAGCGGGCAGGCTGGACGACTACATTGGCTATTATACCAGCAATGCTGTGCAGCAGGGCCGGTGGGGCGCCAAAAATATCCGTAATCAGAAAGTGGGGCTGTGGGGCCGGGTCAAGCCCACTCTTGTGCAACTTGCAGGCCTCAGGCTTGTGGTGGACAAGCGGGGTATCCGCGCCGACATGAACCAGATATACGCCGACAGTTCCGGCCACAGCGACCGGGGTACCAAGACACTGTTGCTCCAGTACGACGGCAAGCAATGGCGTATTGCGCGCGAAGACTGGGCCCCCATGCCACCTGCTCCCGCCGATCCCGGCGGTCAGGACGTGGCTCAGGCACGCGCTGCCAGCCAGGGGGCCAGACCTTGAAATACAAGGAAAGCCTCTCCGTCATTTTTATGAGGGATAACGGTCCCCGGCACAGTTTTCGTGTACGCCGGGGCCATTTTTTCATGGCGCTGCTTTTCTTCGCCTGCCTGCCGCTTCTGAGCGCTGGTCTTGGCTGGCAGTGCTGGAAACTCTGGCAAGAAAATGCCGACCTGCGGGCCAATATGCTGCGCTTTGAAAGCGACTATCAAGAGGCGCAAGCCACCGCAGAACGCCTTGAACACCTTGAAGAACTCTTGCGTGAAGAAGACGTGCATGGCCGCAACCTTGTGTTGCGCCGCCTGGGCGGTGAAGACGCTGCCGCAACCCCCACCCCTGAAGCCCCCCCCGCTGACAAGGAAGAAAACGCAAAAACTGACACCCCGCGCAACGCAGAAGGCCCGGGGCACGAAGAATTTCCGGCCATTGACCTTGATTATGTGAAGGTGGGCAATGTGCAGGTGCGGGCCCTGCGCGGCGGAAAACTGCGCATTGCCCTCGATTTGCGCAATGCCGACAGCCAACGCCTGGCTTCAGGTACGGTTGCCGGAACCCTGCTCACCGCCGACGGCACAAAACACCCCCTGATCTTTGACCCCGAGAATGTGGGTGATTTTCGCATCAGCCGTTTCAAGCGCACCGTCATCGTCGTACGACTGCCAGGACGCATTAACCTCGTCAATGCCCAGGTTATTATGGAAGTGCGTAATCAGGACGACAGCGTGGTGTTTCGCAATATCTTCCCCGTAGAACATTAGACTTTTTTACGTGAGATTTTTGTGGGGGAGGTATCCTTTTTCAAAAGGATACCTCCCCCACAAAGTGCTTCAACGTAAAATTCTCTAACGCGCGCCCTTGGGAAAGAGCACCACGCCGATGGTTTTGAACACGATATTGATGTCCAGAAGAAGGGACATGTTTTTGATGTAGTACAAATCGTATTCGAGCTTGCGGCGGG
>JAQVZK010000260.1:0-1080 GCA_028708195.1 Desulfovibrio sp. | reverse complement strand
GGTAGCACACCTGCGCCCATCCTGTGAGGCCGGGTTTGATGGTGTGGCGCAGGCTGTAGTAGGGGATGGTTTCTTTGAGTTTTTGCACAAAGGCCATGCGTTCGGGGCGGGGGCCGATAAAGCTCATATCACCCTTGAGGATGTTCCAAATCTGCGGCAGTTCGTCGATGCGTACTTTGCGAATAAAGCGACCAAAGCGGGTCACGCGGGCATCACCGGCGCTGGCCCAGACGGCTCCGTCTTTTTCGGCGTCAGCCCGCATTGAGCGGAACTTGTAAACGGTGAATTCCTTTTCAAACAGGCCCACGCGGTCCTGCTTGTAGATGACCGGGCCGGGGGACTCAAGGCGCACGATAAGAGCTGTCAGCAGCATGATGGGCGTTGCGGGTATGAGCAGCAGCAGCGAGATGAACATGTCCAGAGCGCGTTTGAGCCGACGCAGCGACCCGCGGGTGTTCAGTGAAAAGCCCTCGGTCTGCAGCAGCCACTCGTCCGTGATTTGCGAAAGGGGCAGGCGCTGTACCACGTGTTCGTAAAAACTGCGAATATCCACAACCATAGTGCCGCGCAGCTTGGCTTCAAGCAGCTCGTGGGCAATGTCGTCGTCAATGGGCGCGTCGGGCAGCAGCAGGATCATGGTGGCCTTTTTTTCCAGAGCTATGTCAAGCGCCAAAAAGGGCGGGCCAAGGCAGGGCCCGGCATCCGGGCCCTGATCACGTTCGCCCACATAGCCGATGATTTCAGCCTGTGGCAGGCCTTCAGCCAGCAACTGCCGTACCTTGCCCGCGCGGTCAACGCCCACCAGCAGAATACGCAGGGGGTGGGTGAGTTTGTCGGCATTAAGGTGGTAAAGCCAGCGCCAGAGTGTGCTGAAGCAGAAAGAGAGCACAAAAAGCAGGGCAACGGTTTCTCGGTCAAAGCGCCAGTGCTGGAATGCGTATGAGGCCGTGGCCGAAGAAATGATGCCCAGTATGCAGGCCACAAGCACGCGGCCCGTGGTTTCCTTAAAGTCTTCCTTGCCCACGCTGTAGGCATCAAGGATATAGAAAAACAGCATGTAAAAGAAAATGGTAAAGAGCG
>JAQVZK010000259.1 GCA_028708195.1 Desulfovibrio sp. | reverse complement strand
ACTGAAGAGCGCAAAATCCGCGCCGCCCTGGATGCCGGGGCGGATACGGTTATGGATCTTTCCATCGCCGGAGATCTCGACGCCCTGCGCCTGGGCATGCTGAATGCCTGCCCCCGCCCGCTGGGTACTGTACCGCTCTACGCCGTGGGCCAGCAGATACTGGATGCCGACCGCGACATCGCCAGTATGCAACCCGACGACCTTTTTGACGAAATAGCCAAGCAGGCCGCGCAGGGTGTGGACTTTGTCACCGTGCACTGCGGGCTTTCACGGCGTGGGGCCGAAATGGCCGTCAAAAACAACCGTGTTCTTGGCATTGTCTCGCGCGGCGGCTCCATGCTGGCCCGCTGGATGCTCGAAAACAACCGCGAAAACCCCCTGCTGGAATATTTTGACCGCCTGCTGGACATCTGCCGCCCCTACAACGTCACGCTGTCTCTTGGTGACGGCCTGCGCCCCGGCGCTGGCATTGATGCGGGCGACGCCGCCCAGTGGGAAGAAGTCATCAATCTGGGCCGTCTTGCCAGATACGCCCTCGCACGCGGCGTACAGTGCATGATTGAAGGGCCGGGGCATGTGCCACTCAATCAGGTGCGCACACAGATTCAGGGCATCAAGCGCCTGACCAGCAACGCCCCACTGTACGTGCTCGGCCCGCTCTGCTGCGACAGCGCGCCCGGCTATGACCACATTGCCGGAGCCATTGGCGGCGCTTTGGGCGTTGAGGCCGGAGTGGATTTTCTCTGCTACCTCACCCCTGCCGAGCACCTTACCCTGCCGGACGAGGCCGACGTGCGCGCGGGCGTTATGGCTTCACGCGTGGCGGCCCAGGTGGGCGAAACAGCCTTGGGACGGCCCCACGCCGTCGCGCGCGAAGCGGCTATGAACGCCGCCCGCAAGGCATTGGACTGGGAAGAAATGTCCAAAGCGGCCCTTGACCCCCAAATGCTCGAAAAACGCCGCGAAGACCATAAGACCGAAGAAGTCTGCGCCATGTGCGGCAAGTTCTGCGCGGTCAAGATGCTACGCGACCATTAGAACGGACTGTTACAGAGAAGACGTTGTGAAGTGAGATATCGTCGTGGGGGAAGAGTTTTTTGTGGGGGAGGGCCCCTTTTAAAAAAGGGGCCCCTCCCCCACACCCCCACCCCCTAAAATTTTTATCATTGTTTCGCTGTGTTACCGGGGGCTTTCTGACCTGTCGTGGAGATTATGGGGCCGCGCATCCGGGCTTGAGCCAGTATTGCTTCACGGTGCTGCAGGGGACTGACCTTGAGCGAGGTTTTTGGCGCGTACTTCTGGGTGTGCACTTCGGGGTGTGTGCTTGGGGGGGGCCATAGCAGGCTAAAACCGCCCTGCAACACCCACTGAACGGCAGTATTCCTTGACTCCACATGTTCCTGCATATATGCCTCAGCCTTGCCTGCGCTCGTTGCGGGTTTACCATCCCCTCTGCCCGGCGCAACCCGGCATGCGGACGCAATATGAACGTACCCGTTCCTGTGGCCACCGTGGGCCTTCTGCTATTGTCCAATGTCTTTATGACCTTTGCGTGGTATGGGCATTTACGGTACAAAGGCGCGGCCCTGCCCGTGGTCATTCTGGCCAGTTGGGGCCTGGCTTTTTTTGAATATCTGCTGCAAGTGCCCGCCAACCGCATCGGGTACGGACATTTTTCCGCAGCGGAACTGAAGACCATTCAAGAGGTCATATCCCTCACCGTCTTTATGGTTTTTTCTTCCTTGTGGTTGCACGAACCCCTGCGCTGGAACCATGCGGTGGGCTTTGGCCTCATAGTACTTGCGGCGTGGGTCATCTTTAAGGAGTGGTAGATATGGAATTCGGCCTCATTGCCCTGCTGATAGGCATTGCTGCCGCATTTGTCGGGGGATTTATCGACGCTATCGCCGGTGGGGGCGGCCTTGTGACCATGCCCGCCCTGCTGCTCACGGGCGTTCCGCCGCACATGGCGCTGGGGGCCAACAAGTTCAGCGCCTGCCTTGGCACCTGCGTAGCCCTGGGCAACTTCGTACGCAGCCGCCTTGTACTCTGGCGTGTGGCCATGACCGGGCTGGTCTTTGCCCTTCTGGGCTCCTGGGCCGGGGCGCGCCTGGCCCTGCATGTGGAACCGGACCTCTTGGGCAAAATTCTTGTGGGCCTTCTGCCCGTAGGCATGTGCGCAACGCTCATGCCGCGTAAAGAAAGAACTGGCGCAGCTGCCGACATGGCCCTGTATGGGCCGCGCCTCTGGCTGATGACCCCCTTTGTCTGCCTTCTTATCGGCACGTATGACGGGTTTTTTGGCCCGGGCACGGGCAGCTTTCTGATCCTTGCGTTTCACTGGATTTTGCGCATGGGTCTTATGGAGGCCTCGGCTACGTCCAAAGTGCTCAACCTGGCGTCCAACTTTGCCGGGCTGATGGTCTTTATGATTAACGGCGCGGTTGTCTGGAGCCTGGCCCTGCCTATGGCCGTGGCCTGCTGCCTCGGCAACTGGCTTGGCAGCCGCCTGGCCATCCGGGTCGGCCCGGCCGCCGTGCGCCGCTTCCTGATGGTTTCACTCAGCCTCTTGCTGCTTACCCTTGTGTGGCAATTCTTTCTGGCGCCCTTGTTGCGGTAGCAGGCACTGCGGCACAGGCCCGCAAAAATCAGCCTGCGTCGTAAAGCGGCATGCTCCGTAAACCAGATTCTTCACCACAAAACAGCAAAAATCTGTCTGGGCGGGCATCACCAGCTTGCCCAAGAACAGCAAAAGCCCGCGCATATGGCGCGGGCTTTTGCTGTTCAGTCAAAAAACTGTCTGCGGGCAGGCAAAAAAGCCGAGTCAAGGAGTCTGCTTCAGGGCGTTACGGGCCTTTTCCGCCTCGCGCAGTTCGCCCTGCGCTTCAGCCAGCTTCTGCTTGCGCTTCTCAATCTTTTTCTGCCCGTCATTCTTGGCAACGGCCTCCTCAAGCTCCTCCTGCCGCTCCATCACCTTTTCCTGTTTTTCAAGCACCTTCACTTGAGCTTCGGCCAGTTCGTTTTCATCAGTGCACCATTCGCGCACATTTTCCAGCGCGCGTTCAAGACCAGCCACCCGGCTTGTATTGTTGTGCTGCCTGGCAATGGTCAACTGCTTCTCAAGCTGGGCTATTTTGTTGCCACAAATGCTTTCTGCCTGTACCGACGGTGCGTACGCAGCCACCACAACTGCGCAAGCGCACAGGCAGGCAAACTTGATTATATTTCTGTTCATGTAGTACCTCTGTTATTGTAAGTCATTTCTTGAAGATATGTTTGTGCAAACATGTTGCAAAGCTGTCGGCACAAAGCAAATATCACGTTATTTTCAATGGATATTACCCTGACGGACAGTAGAAACATCAAGGTTTCCCCCGTGGACAGAGCTTCGGGAGCAGTAGTGGCATTGAAGCAAGACGCGACAGGTTCGTGATCCTTGGCGGCGATGGATTGCTGCAGCGTGATGGCGCTCTCATCCAGGCCATTGGCGTGCGCGTGGGAGCGTTATGAACGAAAGGGCGCACGCGGAAGCGGCAGTTGCGTCAGATCAGGACTGCTGCACGGCAGGAGTGGTCAAGGCAGCAGGGGCGGCGCGGCAATCATTAAAAAAGGCTATGTCACAACAAACAGTTGATAAATAGCCATTTTTATAGGGGAGTATCAGAACTCCCCTACAAACTGTTATTTGCAGTTATCTATACTCATTTGGAATTTCGATATGAAGTGTCTCACAC